>JBNKJW010000139.1:0-10101 GCA_050291445.1 Bacteroidales bacterium
AGGCTTCTTTTTTGTTTTTTTCAATTTCCAAACAAGGTTCTGCAACTCCAGGGGAATAGGCCAATGCTAAATCTCTTTGGGTGCTATAGGGTTTTGTTGGCACTACTTCTATTTTTCCTGGTCTGCCTTCAGAATGATAGCGCAATGCTTCTTCTTTTTTTATTTTTGCCATAATATTCTAATTTAGGTTGGCTTTAGTTTAGAAAAGCGTTGCTTTTTATATCTTTTTGTGCGGCGCAGCCCTCAACGTAGTTAAACATTAACGAATGAAACGCAAAATTAAACTAGAGCCTTTAGGTTCAATAGCAAAGTTACATTTTAATTTGCTATGAAGTTTTAAAAATCAACATATTATGCAACAGAACTCTATTGTATATAACCATTGTGTCGGATAATTTTATTTGATAATTTTCGTTATATTGCTTTATTAATATAGACTAAAAAATGAGAAGAGTAGTTTTACTTATTGCCTTTTTTTTTGTTTCTGCCCAGTTTGTTGTTTTAGCACAAAAAGACAGTACTATTGCTTTTGGCGAAGAAAAAATTGAGACAGAATACTATTTCGGTTTCAACCTGATTGAAAATATTTCCGGAGGAATGGTACATCTGGCAATCATTAAACCTGGCGACTATAGGAACCGAAGAGTAAAGCTGTTAACAAAAGACGGATTTATAGCACAGGCAAGTGGAAAGCAGCAGTCGCTCGCAAATCCGCAAAAAGTTAACTTCTTTGAAAAATTTGAGATCAAGAACCCCAATATTATTGATGATTTATGGCGGCTCAGGTACAAGGAATATCCATATTTTACAAGTGAAAAGATGGAACCTGGCTGGTCAACAAATGATTCAATTCCTTTTTTACCAACAGAAGCACAAATGCAAATTCTAAATAAGTTTGGGCTGGAGAGAATGAGTGATTATATTATGGGCGATGATGCCTTTAAATTATTAAAGTTAATGGAACAACCGGAGTGGATTAATTCATATAAAGAAAGTTATTGATACCATTATACATTAAGTTGTGAAGGTTGAAATAATAACTCGTTTAATTTGAGAGGATTATCAATATTTAAGAATTATTTTTGATTAAAAGATTGGTATTTAAAAAGTTTTATATAATTTTGCGAGCTATTATAAACCATGGTAAAGTAAAAGTTATTTAATATGTATTTAACAACGGAAAAGAAGAAAGAGTTTTTTAAAACTCATGGGAAAACAGAGCAGGATACCGGTACAGCTGAAGCTCAAATTGCCCTTTTTTCTTATCGTATCAGCCATTTGACTGAGCACCTTAAATCAAATAAAAAGGATTATGGTACCCAACGTTCATTATTAAAATTGGTTGGTAAACGAAGAAGACTACTTGATTATTTAAAGAGAATTGATATTGAAAGATATAGAGCAATTATCAAATCTTTAAATTTAAGAAGATAACAAAAAAGGCAATTCTGTATTGCCTTTTTTTGTATATTGATCAATCCTTCAGGTACCCACCCTGGTCGGATGACCAAATAGTACGTAAATTATATAATCGAATATGTATAAACTAATTACAAAAGATATTGATCTTGGTGACGGACGTGTTGTCACTATTGAGACAGGCAAATTAGCTAAACAAGCTGATGGTGCAGTTGTAGTAAAAATGGGAAAAACCATGTTATTGGCAACAGTTGTTTCAGCAAAAGAAGCAAAAGAAGGAGTGGATTTTATGCCACTTTCAGTTGAGTATAAAGAGAGTTTTGCATCTGTAGGAAGATTTCCAGGTGGTTTTTTAAGAAGAGAAGGTAGACCAGGAGATGCTCAAATTTTGGTTGCAAGACTTATTGACAGGGCTTTACGTCCTTTATTTCCAAAAGATTATCATGCCGACACATTTGTTACGGTACAATTAATTTCTGCCGACGAAAACATTATGCCTGATGCAATGGCTGGTTTAGCTGCATCTGCTGCACTTTCCGTTTCTGATATACCTTTTCAGGGACCAATCTCAGAAGTTAGAGTATCAAGAGTGGATGGCGAATTTGTAATAAACCCCACATTTGAACAAAATGACAGAGCTGATATTGATTTAGTTGTTGCTGCAACAATGAAAGATATCATGATGGTTGAGGGTGAAATGAGTGAGGTTTCAGAAGCAGAAATGTTAGAAGCTATTAAAATTGCTCATGATGCTATTAAAGTTCAATGTCAGGCACAGATAGATCTTGCTGAGGAGGTTGGCAAGAAGGAAATTAGAGATTACGAAAAAGAGGAATTCCAGGAAGATTTTTTCAATCGGATGAAGGATTTTTCTTATGACAAGATTTATAAAATTGCAAAAAGTGCACTTCCTAAACATGAAAGAAGCGATGCTTTTAAAGTAATTAAAGATGAATTTGTAGAGTCTCTTTCTGAGGAAGAACAGGAAGAATATGCAAAATATATTGGTGATTATTATCATGATATTGAAAAAGAAGCTGTTAGAAACCTTCTTTTGGATGAAAAAACTCGTTTGGATGGTAGAAAACCAGATGAAATAAGACCTATTTGGACAGAAATTGATTATTTACCAGCTACACATGGTTCAGCAATTTTTACAAGAGGTGAAACCCAATCATTAACTACTGTTACCTTAGGAACTAAACTTGACGAAAAAATCATTGATGAGGTAATGGAACAAGGTCGCGATAAATTCCTGCTTCATTATAATTTCCCACCATTTTCAACCGGCGATGCAAGACCCGAAAGAGGTGTGAGCAGACGTGAAGTTGGTCATGGAAATTTAGCTCATCGTGCCCTAAAAAGAATGTTGCCTAACGAAGAGGACAATTCTTACACTATTCGTGTGGTTTCAACAATTCTGGAATCTAATGGTTCATCATCAATGGCTACTGTTTGCGCAGGCACACTTGCTTTGATGGATGCTGGTGTTCAGATTAAACGCCCAGTTTCTGGAATTGCTATGGGACTTATTCACGACTCGGAAGATAGGTACGAAGTACTTTCAGACATTTTAGGTGATGAAGATCATTTAGGTGACATGGACTTTAAAGTAACAGGTACTACTGAGGGTATTACAGCCTGCCAGATGGATATCAAAATCGATGGCATGTCTTACGAAATTCTTGAAAAAGCCTTGAATCAGGCAAAAGCTGGAAGAGAGCATATCCTTAATGAAATGCTAAAAAGTATTAGCGAACCACGTGAAGATTTTAAACCACATGTGCCTCGTATTGAGAAAGTTATCATACCTAAAGATATGATTGGTGCAATTATCGGCCCTGGAGGAAAAATTGTTCAGGAAATACAGGAAGTTACAAAAACTGTAATTACCATTGAAGAAAAAGGTGATACTGGAATTGTATTAATTTCTGCTGCTGATAAAGACAGCATTATGGCTGCTAAACAAAAAATCAGGGGAATTACAGAACAACCTGAAGTAGGAGAGATATATACAGGTAAAGTAAAGTCAATTGTTGCTTTTGGTGCTTTTATTGAAATTCTTCCTGGTAAAGATGGTTTGCTTCATATTTCAGAAATTGAATGGAGAAGGTTGAATACTGTTGATGAGGTATTGAAAGAAGGTGATATGGTAGAAGTTAAGCTGATTGATGTTGACAAGAAAACAGGTAAGCTTAAGCTTTCAAGAAAGGTGCTTCTTCCAAAACCTGAAAGAAAAGAAAAGAATTAAGCAATCTTATATGAATATATTGATAGCCTCAAAGTTGTAACTTTGGGGTTTCTTTTTTGTCATTGGTCATTTGTCATTCAATGTGGTTTAGTTCGTGAAATTCTAGCATGTATATTGGGTTATTTGTATATTATGAGACATCTAATATACCAATTTCAAATATCAATTCTAGCAGTTTGCCTTAACTTAACTGCATTGACTTGTCATTAACAAATTCTTTACCAATGACTAATGTTTAATTTCTAATGACTATGATATGTCTGTTTGGTTTGATAAAATAAAAATACAGGTTGATGAAAACTTTGAAAAACTTCATAAAAAGGATTTTAAGTTTTATCAGGTGGATACTTTTTTAAAATTGGCTAAAAAAGTAGATGAATTTTCTTCTGATTGTATTGACTGCAAGTCTCTTAAACGAAAAATTGAGGAAGCTTCTGAAAACCTCGATTTTTATTTGAATGGAGAAATCTCATCCAGAAGAAGTTATGAAAAAATCTTAAACGAAATTAGCAAGCATATAAGAAAAACCCATAAAGTATTTCCTAAACAATACAACCTTTATTCTTTTTCATTTTTTGGAATTATTGCAGGTTTATTTCTTGGGTGGCTAATTGCCTTGCTAATTGATGAAACATATTTAAAAGGCGGACTTATTTTGGGTTTTACAGTTGGTTTAATAGCAGGAAGGATTGTTGGGAAAATCCGTGACAGAAAATTACATCAGGCAGGAAAGATTTTGGAATAAAAAATGGCCAAACTTTATTATTTGACCATGTTCATAGAAATCTCCTTAATAGTTTTAAACTGATTTAGGGGAGCTGTCTCCATCATATTTCCCTTTTAAATAATCATCTAAATCATCTGCATATGTGCCAACCCTGTTTAAAGTAGCCATCATTTCATCTTCATCAATGCCTTCTAATTCCCTGATAGTTTTCATATAAATCCAGTCTTTATATTTCGTCATAGCTGTTCCATATAAAGTGTGGTTTTTCTCAAGCACTTCTTCATAAAATTCTTTAGTTCTGTCAGATGGAATTTTTGCCACCGGAGCCATACACTGAAAATAGCCAAAATGATCTTTTTCGCGCTTAAAAACATCAATCCAAACACTGGCCGAGCCTTTTTTTAAATCCCATTGCCCAGCTTTTTCTCCACGGCAAACGCTCGGGTCAACACCAAGTTTCTGAATGCAGTTTTCTACCATTTGAAAATAAGGTTGTAGATCCATAGTATTCTGTTTTTTTGATGAGTAAAAACCAAATTTAGCCAATTTTTTTTAAAATGAAAAAATGTAATTTATGAATTAAGATTGTTATTAAGGTCATATCATTACAGGGGGGGAAATTGTTAATTAGTGATCAGATTTCTATATTTAATGCCTAAATGAGGCTTTCGCCTCAACACTTTTACTATATTTGTTCCTTAAACCTAAATACTTATACTTTATGAAAAATTTTATTGTACTATTGCTAATTGCTGCATTATTTGCATGCAACAACGCACCTAAAAAACCTGAAATAGCAGTGAATTATCCAGAAACAAAAAAAGTAGATACTGTAGACACCTATTTTGGTGTTGAGGTTGCTGATCCTTATCGCTGGCTGGAAGATGATTTATCAGAAGAAACAGCCGAGTGGGTGAAAGCTCAAAACAAAGTAACTTTTGGTTATTTAGAAAATATCCCTTTTAGGGATAAGATCAAAGAGCGACTTGAAAAGCTATGGAATTACGAAAAAGTAGGATCTCCAACCAAACATGGTGATTATTATTATTTTTATAAAAACGATGGTCTTCAAAATCAATACGTATTGTATCGTAAAAAGGATCTTGCCTCAGAAGAGGCTGAGGTATTTATCGATCCAAATAAGTTTTCCGAGGATGGCACCATTTCTTTAGCAGGTGTTAGTTTTACTAAAGATGGAAGCTTATTGGCCTACCAAATTTCAGAAGGAGGTTCGGACTGGCGAAAAGTGATTGTAATGGAGGCTGAATCGAAAAAAATTGTAGAAGATACATTGGTTGATGTGAAGTTTAGCGGACTTTCGTGGAAGGGAAATGAGGGATTTTATTATAGCAGTTATGATAAGCCAAAAGGGAGCGAGTTGTCAACCAAAACGCAATACCATAAATTGTATTATCATAAATTTGGTACAGACCAAAACAATGATGTTTTGGTTTTTGGTGGTGACAAACAACCTCGTAGATACATTGGAGGTAATGTTACAGATGATCAAAAGTACCTTATTATAAGTGCTGCTGAGAGCACCAGCGGTAATGAGCTTTACATTCAGGATATCTCATCACCTGGAAAAGAAATTAAACCAATTGTAACTGGCTTTGAAAATGATTATTATGTTGTTGATAATGAAGGAGAACGGTTTCTGATTCAAACAAATTTGAATGCTCCAAACAATCGGTTAGTTGAGGTAAATATTAACGAACCAGCCACAGAAAACTGGAAAGATGTAATTCCTGAAACAGAAAATGTGATGGATATCTCTACTGCCGGAGGCTCACTTTTTGCATCTTACATGGTTGATGTTAAATCTAAAATTTTGCAGTATGATTATAACGGAAAGTTGATCAGGGAAGTTAAGTTACCTGCGATAGGAACAGCAGGAGGTTTTAGTGCCGAGAAAGAAGACAAAGAACTTTATTATAGCTTTACCTCATTCACCTATCCTGGAACTGCCTTCAAATACAATATTGAAACCGGAGAATCTGAAATGTACTGGAAGCCTGCAATTGATTTTAATCCAGAAGATTATGAAACAGAGCAAGTATTTTATAAAAGTAAAGATGGTACTGAAATACCGATGTTTATAGTTTACCAAAAGGGGCTGAAAAAGAATGGTAAAAACCCAACTTACCTATATGCTTATGGTGGCTTTAACATAAGTCTGACACCAGGGTTTAGTACTGGTATGATTATTTGGTTAGAACAAGGAGGTATTCTTGCTCAGCCAAATCTAAGAGGAGGTGGAGAATACGGAGAAAAATGGCACAAAGCCGGGACTAAAATGCAAAAGCAAAACGTTTTTGATGATTTTATAGCTGCTGCTGAATACCTAAAAGAAAATAAATACACATCTACAGACTATTTGGCAATTGCAGGTGGCTCAAACGGAGGCTTGTTAGTAGGTGCTACTATAACCCAGCGTCCTGATTTAGCAGGTGTTGCATTCCCAGCTGTTGGTGTTTTGGATATGCTTCGTTACCATAAATTTACAGCAGGTGCTGGTTGGACATCTGATTATGGAAATGCTGACGAATCAAAAGAAATGTTTGAGTACTTGAAAGGCTATTCACCTTTGCATAATGTAAAAGAAGCTGCCTATCCTGCTACATTGATAACTACAGCTGATCATGATGACAGGGTGGTGCCGGCTCATTCGTTTAAATTTGCCGCTACTTTGCAGGAAAAGCATACTGGTAAAACACCTGTTTTAATTCGTATTGAAACAAGTGCCGGACATGGGGCAGGGACTCCAACTTCAAAAGTTATTGAACAATATGCTGATAAGTTTGGTTTTGCTTTCTTTAATATGGGAATTGAACCAAAATTTAAAGATGTAGAATAAAAAAAGAATCTTAAATATTAACCTATAAATGTTAAAGCTGGCAGAGATATTTGTCGGCTTTGATTTTGAAAGTATGAAACACAAGTTTGTTGTTATTGAAGGACTTATTGGTGCCGGGAAAACCAGTTTATCTAAACAAATTGCAGAAAAATTTAACGCAAAACTAATATTAGAACAGTTTGCAGATAATCCTTTTTTACCTAAGTTTTACAAAGAACCTGAAAAATATTCCTTTCAGCTGGAATTGTCGTTTTTAGCAGAAAGATATCATCAATTGAAAGATGAGTTGAGCACGGGTGACTTATTTAAAAGTTTTTTAATATCTGATTATTATTTTACAAAATCTTTAATTTTTGCTAAGTCAACCCTGGCTGATGATGAATACCACTTGTTTCGCAATCTTTTTGATATTATACTAGCCACACTCCCCAAGCCCGATTTGTATGTTTATCTTCACTTAAAACCTGAAAATGCGTTAAAAAACATACAAAAAAGAGGACGTGATTATGAACAATCAATTGATGCAAACTACCTTGAAAAAATTGGCAAGAACTATTTTGACTATTTTAAGCAAGAACAAAAACTGAAATTTTTGGTCATTGATACTAATGGCATTGATTTTGTTTACAATAGATCTGATTTTGAGGAGCTTATTGATGTCATTTTTAATTATGATTACAATTATGGAATTAATCGAAAGATTCTTTAATTTTGATGGATTTTAGTTTCGATTTGATTAACTAATTAACCATTAATTTACAAAAAAAAAGCAGATTGGGTTTCATTTATAAAAAACATTGTATAGATTTGCAATAGTAAATATATTAACCGAAAATCATTTAGTCAAACAATTTATTTATCAATTATGAAGAAAGTTACATTCAATTACCTGTTACTATTTGTCGCAGCAACAGTTTTTTTAGCAAGTTGCGGTGGACTAAAAAAAATGGCAGACAAGGCTAGCGAATTAAAAAATAATGTCACTCCTAATCCGCTGGAAATGCATGCAGAGAAAGTTCCTGTTAAATTCAACGGAACAATTCCTCCAAAGTATTTCAATAAAAAAGCCATTTTAGTCATTACTCCGGTACTAAAATACGGTACTAGTGAATACACATTAAAAACCAAAACTCTTCAAGGAGAAAAGGTGGAAGATAATAATCCGGTTATCTCTTATGATAATGGTGGAAGCTTTGACTATGTCGATACAATTCCATATGTCGATGATATGAGAATTTCGGACTTTGAAATAAGAATGAAAGCCTCAAAAGGTGACGAAGAAGCTGACATTATCAGCGTTGAAGCAGCTAAGGGTGTTAACGTAACCCCTCGTTTAGTAAAATATGCTTCTGAAGTTGATGGAGTTAAATTCGTTGAGATTCCTGTAACTATGGAATCTAAAATCTCTGATTTACAAACAGCAATCATTCTTTACGATCTTCAAAAATCAAACTTAAAATCATCAGAAACTAAAAAAGAAGAAGTTGAAAAGTTAATTGAACTTTTAACAACAACAACTGATGAAGATGAAACTGAATTAGTAAATGTTGAGATTGCTAGTTATGCATCACCTGATGGACCAGAAGATTTGAATGCTAAATTGGTTGAAGACAGGGGTAAAACTGCTCAAAGTTATGTTGAGAAAAAGCTTAAAAAAGCAGAAGCTTCTAAAACTAAAGAGCCTGACTTTATTGTAAAAGAAACTACACCAACTGAAGACTGGGAAGGTTTCAAAAAAGAAGTTGAAGCATCAGAAGTACAAGACAAAGAGTTGATTTTAAGAGTTCTTTCAATGTATTCAGATCCTGAAGTTCGCGAAAGAGAAATTAAAAATATTTCTGAGGCATACACTGATTTAAAAAGTGACATTCTTCCACAATTAAGAAGATCTGTTATTAAAGCTAACTATGAATCAAAAGTTAAAAGCAACGAAGAATTGCTTTCAATGGTAGCTGACAGCAACATTACAACATTGAAATTAACAGAATTACTATATTCTGCAACTTTAACTGACGATGCTGCATTGAAAGAAAAGATTTACAATCAGGCATTGGTTGTTGAGCCAAATTGTTTTAGAGCTTACAATAACCTTGGTTTTGTTAAAGGTAGCAATGGTGATATTGCTGGTGCAAAAGCTGCATTCGAAAAAGGAAACGAGCTTAAAGCTGGTAACCCTGCAATTTTACACAACCTTGGTGCTGTTGCTTTCTCAGAAGGTAACCTTGAAGAAGCTGAAAAATACTTTGCTGAAGCAAAATCTGCTGGATGCCAGTCTCCTCACTTAGGATACAATATGGGTATTATTAACATCATTAAAGGTGAATACTCTGAAGCAGTTCAAAACTTTGGTTCTGAAAATACTTTTGGAAAAGCTTTAGCTCAAACTTTAAACAAACAGGATGCTGATGCTGAAGGTACTTTAACTGCAATGGGTGAAAATGAAAGCGGATGGTTCTATTACCTAAAAGCGATTTCTGCAGCTAAGCAAGAAAAAGACGATGCTGTATTTGAAAACTTAAAAACAGCAGTTAGTAAAGCCGCAGATACTAAAGCTTATGCTAAAGGTGATGTTGAGTTTATCAAATATTGGGAAAACGAAACATTTAAAACTATCGTAGAATAAATATAACGAAGAGTTTGAAATTAAATGATAAAAGGCGGCCTTTGGCCGCTTTTTTTATGCGCTTATAATTTAGGGTATAATACCGGATCACTTTAAAAAGTTGTGGAATTAATTCTAAAGATAGAACTTAGTAGACTTTTTATACAAGGTTTATGCATTCAGATAATGAACATTTCAATAGCTTAATTCGATTAATCTTACCACAAGAAATATTTGATTACTTC
>JBNKJW010000140.1:0-6193 GCA_050291445.1 Bacteroidales bacterium
ACAGAAAGTCATAATTATGCTAGATCTGCACTGAAAATTTTGAAATAATAACGGGTTATTTTAAGAAATTTTCAGTGCAGAGATGGTATGATTATGACTTTTCTTTTTAGATTTAGTTAATTTTCGCATAAATCGCCCCAAATTTTATTGAACTATCCCAATAGTCCTTCAAAAATTTAGGCCAATTTCTACTAAAAATTAACCTAAACTGTGCAATTATTTTATGTCGAACTCAGGTTAATAGTATTTTTGAAAAGTTTTAAAACTGTTGATTGGGAAATTGGGATTTTGGAAAGCAGCACACCTTTAAAATATGTCGATTACAACAATCTGGATGAGAACTCTGCTTTTTTCAATTATTATAAAAGCAAAGGAATTATTAACCATGTTGATAACATTTTAGATTCTCATCAAAAAGAAAGAGTGTTAAAAAGATTGTGCGAATTATACCGAACCGCGCTGTTAGTAATTGGTTTGCTTCGCAAACTTGCAAACCAAAACTTCCAGTCGATCAGCATATACAAAGCTTTTAGAAATTTTAATGAAAGGACAAAAAAGTGAGAGGATTGAACCTCTGCTTATAAAAGTTGAGACTGAGAGCAGTCAATACGAAAACGAACTAAAACTAATTCAGGAAGGACTTGATGAATTTACAGGAATTCTAAAGGAGTAAGTAAGATATTGCAATGACGTTGAATCTTATTTTTTGTTTTTTTCAGCTCCTTGCCACCTGTAAGTATCAATTTCAAAACCTGCTAAATCAAGAATCCTGTTTATTACGGTGGCTACCAACTCATTAATTGTTGTTGGTTTGCTATAAAACGAAGGGATGGCCGGGCTAATAATTGCACCAGCTTCAACAACGGTTTTAAAGTTATTGATATGGATAAGGTTTAAGGGGTTTTCGCGTGGAACCAAAATCAACTTTCGGCGTTCTTTTAAAATAACATCGGCAGCACGACCAATTAAATCATCCGAAATTCCATGAGCTATGCGGCCAAGAGTACCCATTGAGCAAGGGCAAATTATCATGGTTTCATATTTTGCCGAGCCTGATGCAAACGGTGCATTATAATCATCCAAGGCGTAGGTTTTAAACGGAAATTGTTTTGGAGAAAAGCTGCCTAGCTCATGCTTCCAAACATCAGGTGCATTTTTTGAAAACACTAAAGCCAAATCTTCAATTTGATTTTTTAAAGCCTGATTTTGAAATTTTTCAATCAACTGCTGTGCATAAATTGCACCGCTGGCACCTGTTATAGCTAATATTACTTTTTTTTTCATTTATTCACGAATTACAAAATTTGGTACTGCATCAACGGTTAAGTCCTCACCATAGGTGAAAGCCGAAAAATGAGGGTCATTTAGCACATCGGCAGGTGGTATATTGAGCACTTCGACAAGCTCAGTATACCACTTGCCGATGTGCTCAGTATACCACCTGTCGAAATGCAGCGACAAAAAGTTAGTTTTACCTACGGTGAGGGCTTCGCCGTTGATACAGCCCCTTGAACTACTACCTAATTGTAAGCTGCCGACTTCCTCTCTTTGTCTATGGTTTGTATTTAGCACTGTTTAAAATTCCTTGATAATCAGTGTTTTCCATCAACTTTGGCAAATCGACCTCTGGATTGTTTTCCATGTATTGATAAACAATTTTCCACCCTAAAAATGCACCGGCCCGCGGTGCTGAATTATTTGCAAAAAGTGTAGTAAAGGGCCCGTCACCAACCATTTTACGAATGGCAATAGCATCGGTCGAAAACAATAATTGGTGCTGAATCAGGTAACTCCACATTTTATCTTCATTGTATTCCGCCCAGTCAAACTGGTCTTTTGTGTAGCCAAATTTTAGTGTGTCGGATGTAAATGGCAACATGGCATCTAAAAAGTACTGAATTTTACCTTCGTGAACAATATGGCTAAGCAGGTTGTCAATAGAATCGTTGAACTCAAACTCACTCATTGCTATTGCACGCATACAGTCAACCACCAGCATACCTGAGTGCATCTTTCTTATTTTGTAACTGTCAAAACCCAATCGGCCATACAATTCGCAATCAGTACCCAGGTATTTGTCAACACCAATTCCTATTAACGCACTATCAGTTATAATCGATTGACTAAAATTTGAAAAGTAGGTATAAAATTGTGGCACCTGCTTTTCGGGAAAATAGTATTTGTAATATTTAAAGGCATTTTCAAGTGCTTTTTTTGATTTTGAAAAATCACCAAGTGCATTTTCAACCTTTACAGGAATTTGATAATCCTGGCAATACTTTGTGAAATCAAGTAAAAGTTTAGGATAATCGCGCTGGTTAACACCTCCAATTTGTAAAACCTGATAACTGTATAAATCCAAAAATTTGCCATAATCAGCAATAAGTTGATAGACATCAGGTGTATCAGGATAGTTTCTCATCACATCTAAATCCAGCCTTTTCACATCAAGGTTTACCTCAATTGTTGAAACATCAACATCAAATTTATTGTTGTTGCAGGCTAAGAATGATAAAAAAATAGTAACTATAAGTAAAAATCTAAATTTCATTTTTTAAAATTAAATAAATTGACCTACTCAAATTTAGTTCATAAGTGAAACTTATTTCTGTATTCCCAAATCTCATGGTTAATTTGGCTGTTCAAAATACGAAATAATGCTTTCTTCAAGATTTAGAAAATAAATTACTGATTCCTCACTTTTTTCCTTAAAAAGCAGTATCCCATCATGTGGCAGATATTCGTATTTGTTAGTTTTAAATGCCCTGTTATTGCTTCCTTCTTTAATATTAAAATGTCCAAGGTACCAGGCTCCGCCTTGTTTGCCCTTAGAAATCCTTTTTATCTTTATGTTTTCATCAAAATCAAATTCCATGGGCTTCATTCCATTATCCAAGAAAACAAGTAATTTCCTGCTTTCGCCAGCATTATTTCTTAAAACACAGGCAAAATCTACCACCTCGTTGTTGTTAAAATCGGCCTTCATTAGGTAATTATATTCAAACTCTTTTTTATCAAGACCAAATAATTTCCACTCAACATTAATACGGTTAAAAAGTTTATTGGCCGCAAAATATTGCCTCAACATTTTTTTGTACCTCACCGGAGTTTGTTCCTGGGCTTCGTTGTTTTCAAAAATTGAATTAATTTGCTGGTAGATTTTGGGCTCTGCAACATTCTCTGCAGGAATGTATCCGGAATTACCTCTTAAACTAACCACTTTCACCCAATTTTCCAGGTTACCTTCAATACCTGCATTTTTTCCAATTACTTTTACGGTTTCACCAAACTTAAGTACTTCCATTGATTTTGAATCTGTACTAGCTTCTGTGTAAAGCTTTTGGTTACTTTCAATAATGTGCCTGGTATCGCTTTTCAGCAAAAAGTAAAAACCAATAGCAATGGCTGCAAAAAATGAAGTAGTGACAATAAGTAAAATCAGGTTCCGCCAAAAAGCCCTGTTAAAAACCGGTGGTTTTATTTCTTCTTCATTCGAAAGATCATATATTTTGGTTTTCAGGGCAATCGGGATTTCGATTTTTGCCCCTGTGCTTATACCAAGTAAAGCTTTGCTGAATTCATCGCAAGATTGGTATCGGTCAAGAGGTCGTTTGGCTGTTGCCTTTTGAATAACTTTGCACATGTCTTGCGAAACACCCACATAATATTCTTTGGGATTTGGAAACGCCTCATTAACTATCAGGTTATATAAATCGTATTCAGTTTCAGTGTCATCATAAGGTAATTGCCCTGTAACCATCTGAAAAAGAGTTACTCCCAGCGAATAAACATCACTTCTTCTATCCAACACCTGCCCTTTTACCTGCTGTGGGCTCATAAACATGGTAGTACCTACTTTCAGGCCTGTTTGTGTCAGGCTTTTACTTTTTCCATCAATACTTTTTGCAATACCAAAGTCGAGAATTTTAATTTTATTTTCTTTGTTAATGATGAAGTTTGAGGGTTTAATATCACGATGCAGAATGTGTTTGTCATGGGCATAGCCTACTGCATCAAGTATTTGCAAAAAAATAGAAATTGCTCTTCGTTCAGGAATCGGACCAGTAGTTGTTTCAATGTACTCAGCAAGAGTTTCGCCCTTTACGTACTCCATTATAATGTAATAGCCGTTATCGTTTTCAACATAGTCGTACAAGGCTACAATATTTGGGTGGCGTAGTTGCGAGAGTATCAACGCTTCGTTTCTAAACCTTTCAATTATTTCGGGCTTATTTCGTAAAAGAGGGTTTAGGTCCTTAATGGCTACTTCGCGCTTAAGGAATTTATGAACACCCAGGTAAATGCTTCCCATTCCCCCTTCGTCAATCAATTCATCTATTTCATAATTTTGAACAACTGTTCCAATCATTCCTGCGTTACTTTTTTACTGTTTAAAGGAATTATTAATTCAGAGCCAACAATAAGGTTTCTGCCTCCTAAACTATTTGCTTTTAATATATCAATCTCATCACTTTGGTACCTTGCCACAATTAGGGGCAACTCATCCATCTGTTGGACTTTGTGCAAATATCGTACTGGGATTTTTAAATGCATACCAGGTTTTATACTGTCAAAGTTTGGATTTAAGTTTTCTAATACCTCCACATTTGTATTAAACCGCTCTGCAAGGCGAGGCAAATCATCGTTTGGCTTTAGCAAATAAGCAATAATTAAAGATGAAGATGGTAGTTTATTATGCAAATTGCTGTTTGAATAATTAACTATGTTAGGTTTTTCGTATAAGCCAACAAAAAAAGAAGTTCCTAAAATAAATAAAATTGCAACTACATAAGTAATTTTTTTCTCCTTCAACAAGCCCCTAATGTGCTCAAAAATGGGTTTGTTGTTTTCATCTTCCGTTTCATAACCGGGTATTAAATTATGAAATTTTATTATTTGAACAGATATGTTGTCGGGCCCTCCTCTTTTATTTGCCTTACCAATCAATTTTAAGGCCTTTTCATTCATGTTTTGCGAATTGCTTATAATCGATATAATATCCTCATCTTCAAGAGTATTCGATAATCCATCGGTGCATAAAATTAATACATCATCATCTTCGGGGATAATCGCTTTTGGTGAAACTTCCGGTTCAAATTTAGAGCTAAGGCCTATAGCCCGGGTGATTTCATTTTTTTGTGGATGTTTTTTGGCTTCTTTTTTAGTAATTACTCCTTTATCAAGTAGTTGCTGAACATGTGAATGATCAACCGTCATTTGATCGAGTATGCCATTTTTGTACAAATACAAACGGCTGTCGCCAGCGTGCCCGTAATAAACCCGGTCATCTCTTATTAGTACAAGAACTATTGTGGTTCCCATACCATTCAGGTAGTCATTGCCAATGGCATGCCGGTATACAATTTCATTAGCATATTTTATTGCCTTTTCAACCGCCTCAAAAGGGTTTGCATAGTAAGTACTGTTAAAATATTCGCCAATTGATTCAACAGCCAGTTCGGATGCAACGTCTCCAGCATTATGACCTCCCATGCCATCGCACACCACAAAAGCATGGCCGTTTATTGTGTCAAAATAAGCCAAAAAATCCTCATTTCTAGGGCGTACCTTTCCCTTATCGGTATGGCTTGCAAAGTCGAAATTTTTTAAGCATACGGTACGGACCATGAAGTAATTTATTTTTAAGGATTATCAAAAATACAAATCCAAAATTATCATACAAAAGTAATTTAATCCATCATTATTAGCATTTATTTTCATGCTAAAGTTTCAATAGCTTCACCTGTTGTGTGAATTTTTCTGAAGAAAACTGAACAATATAGTTCCCTCTAGGCAGAGTGCCAAGGTTAACAGCATGCGGCCCGTCCTCTTTTAATCCGGAAATAGCCTGACTAAAAATAAGTTGCTCTTAGTAGAGACTTCTATTAATGGGTTGAGTGGGTAGTAGATCAAAAAAAGCCGAAGTATTAACCTGAGTTCGATTAAAAATATTCACACAGTTTGAATTAATTTTTAGCAGAAATTGCAACAAATTTTTGAAGGACTATCGGGATAGTTCTAGAAAAATTGGTGTGATTTATGCTAAAAATAATCAAATCTAATAGAAAATTCGGAACTGCGAAGCACTCACCGGAGGTAATCACACCATCTCTGCACTAAAAATCCCTTAAAATAGCCCGCTATTCTTTCTGCATTTTTAGCACATATCTGGTATAATTCCGAATTTCTGTGT
>JBNKJW010000141.1:0-11571 GCA_050291445.1 Bacteroidales bacterium
TGGCAAAGCCTCATTCGACTATTTTCAAGTAGCATCGGCATTTACCATTGCAATTTATATTTTGCTTTTGGACTAAAATATAAATGCAATTGGTATAACATACTGTTTTAAGTTTTGATGGTGGTAAACAACTGCCTAAGCAATTAACTTTATCACCTAATACATTACTGTTATAAGCAGCATATAGTATGTTAATTAGCATAATACCAATAATTACAATAAAACAATTGATAATCGCCTGCCTATTTTAACCTGATTAACTAGACTCATATTCGTAGTTTTATTTTATACCAACCCGCTGTTAGTAATTGGTTTGCTTCACAAGCTTGCAAACCAAAACTGCCAGTCGATCGGCATATACAAAGCCATTTTAAAATTTCAATTTACAATATTTCAAACTGGCTTAGTATAAATATATGATTTTTTTTGACAAACGAAACTCTTTTTGATTCATAAACACCTATAAACCAACTTAATAGTATTCTCGGGTTATTAGCAAGCAGAGTTATTGAAAACAATTAATGGAAAAGTGAGTAATGCCTTAAAGTAAACCACCAACTAACCAACTTTTTTTATTTATGAACATCTTGCAATAACATCAGACTTTCTAACCAATAAATTATTAACAAGCTAATAAAAGCTTTAAATTTGCCTAAAACATACAATTTTCTTAATTTCATACATGGAAAAGATCAAACGAATAGGAATTTTAACAGCAGGAGGAGATTGCCCAGGACTCAATGCGGCCATCAGAGCAGTTTGTAAACCGGCAATTGTAAAACATGAAATTGAAGTATTAGGCTTTTCATCGGGTTTTTTAGGACTTATTGAAAAGGATTATATCCAAATAACCGAAGACAGCCTTTCAGGAATATTAACACTTGGTGGGACAATACTGGGTACCTCAAGAGAAAAACCATTTAAAAAAAAGTCGCAATATCTTGATGAGATTGATAAACCTCAGATTATTAAAGATAATTACGATCAACTTGGTTTAGATTGCCTGGTTTGCCTTGGTGGAAATGGCACCATGAAAACTGCTCACAAGTTATCTAAGCTAGGGCTGAATGTTATTGGTTTACCAAAAACCATCGATAATGATATCTGGGGTACTGATGTAACCTTTGGTTTTGATTCAGCTGTCAGTATTGCCACAGAAGCTATTGACAGGTTGCATACCACTGCCAATTCGCACCGCCGTATAATGGTGATTGAGGTAATGGGGCACAAAGCTGGATGGATTGCCTTACAATCAGGCCTTGCAGGAGGAGGAGACATAATTTTATTGCCCGAGATTGAATATCGCGAAGAAGCTATTGCAGATTTTATTATTAAAAGGACTGAAAAACGCCCTGCCCCCACAATTGTAGTGGTAGCAGAAGGCATTAGAACACCCAGCGGAATGAATGCCGGAAGGTACATTTCAAATGTTATTGAAGGCCTTACACAAAACGAGTCAAGAGTAACAGTTTTAGGATACATTCAACGGGGAGGAACACCAACCGCAACCGACAGAATTATTGCAACAAGATATGGTACTGCGGCGCTTCGCCTTATCTTAAACAATGAATTTGGCAAGATGGTCGCCTTAAGAAATGACAAGATTAAAACTGTTGACCTTGAAGATGTGGAAAGCAAGTTAAATTTGGTTCCACCAGATCATAAGCTAATAAGAAGTGCAAAGGCATTGGGGACTAGTTTTGGCGAAAAGAAGGGATGATATATGGAGTGTTGTGTCAGAGACAAAGAGGCTGATTAAAGAACCATAATTCCGATTGAAGAAAAGGAATCTGCAAGCACAACATACTGTTTTCCAAAAGATTAGACACACAGAGTCCTTCAGAGTTGCTTCTTCATCCTTCATCGTAATGATGTTTTTTGTACATTTTAGACTCCCCTTTATATAGAGCAGTTATTTGTTTTTATGCAAATCACAAGTTAATGATTAACAATTAACAAAAATGGATACAAAAGGAAAACATGTTCTTATTGTAGATGACAGCACCAACAACCTTAGGTATACTGCCAAAATCCTAAGGGATGAAGGCTTCAGAACCAGTCTTGCCCAGGATGGAATAACTGCTTTGAAACTTCTGGAAAACCATATCCCTGATGTTATTTTATTGGACATTATTATGCCCAACATGGATGGCCTTGAACTGTGCAGAATTATAAAGAGCGACAAAAGATGGACAGAAATACCCGTTATTTTTTTAACAGCAAGAACAGGAACTTTAGATCTGGTAAAAGGTTTTATGGCAGGCGGGGCCGACTATATTACCAAACCTTTTAACAAAGAAGAACTTTTAATCAGAATAAAAAACCAGCTGAAAATCACCCATTTAACTTATGAATTATTAAAAACTACCGAAGATTTAAAAGAAAAACAAGCAAAATTAGCTGATGATTTAAGAGCTGCAGGAGAAATACAACGCAACCTTCTTCCATCGGTAAACGTAAAATTACCTGGTATTGACTTAGCTTGGGAGTACAAACCTTGCGATTCAGTAGGAGGTGATATTTTTAATGTGGTTGAATTAAAAAAAGGCCACTACGCATTTTATATGGTAGATGTGAGTGGACATGGGGTACCTTCATCACTTATTGCAGTAGCTGTTACGCAGGCATTGCAGCTGTCATCAGGCCTATTGGTCAAACTTGAGGATGGTCAGGTAAATTCACCATCCTATGTGCTGTCAAAACTAAACGAGCAGTTTCCTTTTGAACGATTCGATAAATTTTTCACTATTTTATATGCCCACCTTAATTATAATAAAGGAATTTTCACCTATAGCCATGCCGGCCATCCTTTGGGCTTTGTTTTAAAAAGAAATTCCGAAATAAAGCAGCTTAGTACTGGTGGTAGCATAATTGGTGTAAGCGACAAACCTTTTAAAGAAGAGAGCATTAAACTAAAAAATGGGGACAAAATTATTTTATATACCGATGGTATCACAGAGCACCAGCATAACGATGGTGAAATGTACAGTGAACAACGCCTTAAAAATAAATTAAAGGAACTGGCAAGTGATTCGTGTGAAACAATTTTTAACAAAATCTACAAAAATGTTATTGAATTTGGAGAAGATGCCGTTCAAACTGATGATATGAGTATGCTGGGGATTGAGTATCTGAAATAACTATAACCCGATAGATATAAATGACAGTAGATAAAGATAAAGTAAAAATATTTGTAAATGTCGGCCATCTGCTGCCAATAAATAATAATATCCATTATCTTTGACACATAAACAACTTTAAACTAGTAAGAACAATGGAACTTGACCCAAATATAAAATTACTTGTTGGCACAATTACTTTTGTTGATCTTGAGGGTGGCTATTGGTCATTAACTGATGATGAAAATGCTGAAAAACACCTTGTGGTTGATATTCCAGAAGAACTAAAAAAGGAAGGCACTAAAGTTGCAGCTATAGCGCAATTACAAAGTAATGAGATGTCAATTTACATGGTTGAAAACATAGTTAAAATACTTAAATACAGGACATTAATAAGTAATTAGCAACCAATAACTATTCAATGTCGTTTAGTTAAGTATTTCCGACTTCGGCTCCGCACGGAGCCTGGGCGGAGCCGAAGGGTTTGTCGCAAAACAAATAATAGTATTTTCACAAACTAAACAACATTGAATGTCTAATAACCAATAACTAAAACATAAAAAAATGAAAGCAAGTATTGTAAGGTTTTTATTTAAAAACAAGCAGTTTATGCTTATTATACCAGCACTTTTCCTATTATTTATTATCCTTTTAATAAGAAGTTGTGTTTCAGGGGGAAGTGCCTCTGATTTTGAATTTGAAAAATCAGCAGAACTTTTAGTTGATTTAAAAGATAAAAGCCAGGCTGATGAACTAAAAGATTTACTCGAAAAGTACGATGCAATTGTCTTACAAGCCTTTCCGCAGGTGCAGGATACTGAAATAACTGAGCTGGACGATTTTTATACTGTAGATGTAAAAGACCAATCGGTAGCTGAAAAAGTAATTACAGAAATAAACAAATCAGGCTTGGCCGATTGGGTAGAATACAACGAAACTTACCAACTATCGCCCATTGAACAAAAGGATGCAGGAGCAGCTGAAAATAATAAATTCGTATTAAATTCGTTAAATGACCCATTTATACCAAAACTCTGGGGTTTTGAATTAATGGATATTGATAAACTGGCTTCGGTGTTAAATAAGAAAAAAACAAAAAAGAAGGCAAAAATTTTCATATTAGATACCGGAGTTGATGCAGGACACGAAGATTTGGATGATAATTACGTTTCGCTTTCGAAAAAATACGATGAAGATACCGGCCTCCACGGAACCCATTGTGCAGGAATAGCAGGCGCAGTTTCAAATAACAAAAAAGGCATTGCTTCTTTGAATTTTAATGGAGATTATACCAGCATCACTAGTATTATTGTTCTTCCGGGTGGTTTTGGCACACAAGAGGCCATTATTGATGGGATGATACTGGCTGCCGACAATGGAGCCGATGTGATTTCCATGTCGCTTGGTGGACCTAGTTCTGATAAAAGACAACGAGCTTATAATCAAGCCATTGAATATGTCAATAAAAAGGGTGCTATTGTTGTTGTTGCTGCTGGAAACTCAAACCAGAATGCCTTAAAACATGTTCCGGCAAGCTGCAAAGGAGTAATTACTGTTTCGGCAGTTGATAAGGAATTAAACAAAGCCTCTTTTTCAAACACAGTTGAAGATATCGATTTTAAGATAGCTGCACCAGGAGTAAATATTTTCTCAACCACTCCAAACGACGAATACAAAGCTTTAAACGGAACTTCAATGGCAACACCTTATGTTGCAGGTTTAATTGGTTTAATGAAATCGTTCAAACCCAGCTTAACCACAGAAGAGGCCTGGCGCATTTTAAATTCAACAGGCAGGAAAACAAAAGACAATCAAAAAACAGGTAAATTTATACAGCCACTTGCTGCCATGTCAAAACTTGTTAATTAAAATTTACAATCAACTTACAAAAGCCCTAAAAATGAAATGGTTCCTAATACCGTTATTACTAATCAGTTTAAATAGAATTTCTGCACAAGTCTCATTTAAGTTATATGGCAATATTTACAATAAAAATAAGGAGGCTTTATCAAAGGTAAAACTTAGGGTTATTGAAGGAACAAAAACAATAAAAGTTTATGAAAGTGACTCAAAAGGGGCATTCAATGTAACATTTAGCTTAAATAAAGAATACAAACTTGACATTTTGGGAGATAACTACCTGCCAAAAAGAGTGATTGTTGATACCAAAGTTCCGTCAGTAAACAAAAATAAATCTCATAAACTGTTCACACTGATAATTTTAGATAAAGGAAAGAGCAACAAACAACCACATTCAATAGTTCCTGTTTCAAAATATTATTTTAATAAACAAATAGGAAGTTTTACAGGCGAAAAATTTGTAATTAAAGAAGAAGAACAGCAAACCGCCGATAAAGACACTCAATTATTACAGAAAAAGCTATTAGAAGAAGCAGAACAACTGGTCAGGGAGGCAAACCATATAAAAAACCAGGCAATAAGGTTTTCTGATAGTATAAAAAACTCGGCAGTTAAAATTAAAACCATTATACCTGAGTACCAACCAGAGGTTTTAAATCAGCTAATTGAAAAGGCAGTAGACAATAGCACCAAAGAAATTGCGGAAGATGAATTTAACCTGGCTGGAATTGAAAAAGAAGATTTTAATAAAGATAAATCAGTTGTTGAGCTGCAAAACAGGATAAAAACCTTAACAGAAAACAAAAATAAAACCAGCCTTGACAGTTTAGCTTTGAAAAAAGACAAACTGGCATTGCGAAAGAAATTTTTAGACCTTGCCCATTACCAGCTCGAAGTTGACAGACTAAAAGCGAATTCTAAAGAAGATAGCCTAAAAATAAAACAAAGAGAATCTGAGCTTTATTTTATTCAGCAAGAAATGATTCTTGCAGATCAGAAAATTGAAAACGCAAATAAAGAAATTCGTTTAAAAAATCTTGAAATTAGTCGTAAAAACCTGATTTTAATATCATTAATAACGGGCCTAACGCTGTTATTGGTATTTTCGTTGGTGGTGTTTTATTTTTACAGGGATAAAAAAAGGGTGAACAAAATTCTTGAATTCCAGAATGTAGAACTGGAAAAACTCTCGGTTGTAGCACGCGAAACAAGCAACGCAATAATTATTGCTGATAATAAAGGCAAGTTTAGCTGGGTAAACAAGGCTTACTCAGCACTTTTTGGTTATGAAGTTGATGAAGTTACCGGAAAAAATGCAAAATCATTGATTGACGACAAAACCAACAGCAAAATAACAAAACTGGTAGAAGACTCACTGTTAAATGGCAAAACAGCAAGCTATGAGCTAGAAACCAAATCAAAAACTGGAAGAAAAATATGGCTGCAAAGTACTGTTACGCCCATACTTAATGAAAGCAACGAAGTAACCAAACTGGTAGTAGTTGATTCAGACATTAGTCAATTAAAACGGGCCGAAAAAGAAATCCGAAGCCAGAACGAACAAATTACTATACAAAACGCGAATATTCTTTCAAGTATCTACTATGCAAAAACCATCCAAACAGCTATTTTACCACCCCTTGAGGTGTTAAATAAAAGTTTTGAATGCTTTGTGCTTTATAGGCCAAAAGATATTGTTTCGGGCGATTTTTACTGGTACAGTTTTCTGCCAGGAAAAAATGGAAAAACGGAGAAATTCATCTATGCAGTGGTTGACTGTACCGGACATGGTGTGCCAGGTGCCTTTATGTCAATGATTGGCAACAGGTTGTTAAATGAAATTGTAAAAGAAAAGGAAGTTGAGCAACCAAGTGAAATCCTCAAACAGCTTGACGAATTGATTATCAAAGCATTACGCCAGAAAAAAAATGACAGCCAGGACGGAATGGACGTATGCATTTGTACCATGGAAAAGTTACAGGATGGTAGCGTAAAAACCATTTTTGCTGGTGCCCGAAGGCCACTCTACATTTTCAAAAACCGAAGTAATGAAGTTGAAACAATAAAAGGTACACGGAAATCTATTGGAGGAAGCCTAAACACAAAAAATAAAGAACTATTTACCGATAATGAATTAATCCTTGAAAAAGGAGATGTTATATATTTATCAAGTGATGGTTTTGCAGACCAACCGGCACCTGATCGAACCAGATTTAGCACCCCACGCCTGGTAAAAGTGCTAAAACAGGAAGGTGCTAACCCAATTACGCCTCAAAAAGTAAAAATCGAAGCTGAATTGGACAAATATAGAGGCAGCACAGAGCAAAGGGACGATATTACAATAATGGGGGTAAAAATATGATTCATACCAATATGGGCAAATCTGCAAAAAGGTTGTAATTACTCACCTCACTAAATAGTTACATTTTCCTAATATCAACAAAACTTCCACTTTCGTAGCTTTTTAATTTCTCCATGGCCTCGGCAAGCATTTGGGCAGCTTGTTCCGAATTTGGCATATGCTCTGTTCCCCTGGCATTTTTTAGTTTTTTAATGGTAGGAAAAGTTTCATCATCAAGGAAATTACACAGGTATTCTTGCATATTGGTGTCAACTAATCCTGGTGCCAGTGCACTTAAATGGGAATTAGTCAATTCCTTTGAATACAGGTTTATTAACATATTTAAACTGGCTTTTGATAATGAATAAGCATTCCATCCTCTTGATCCATTTACCGCAGCCCCCGATGAAATAGCAACAAGCTGTTTTATTTCGTTTACATGTTTAAAAAGCACATCAATTAACACTTTATTTGCCCAAACATTTATATTCATTACCTGGTTAATTTCTTCAAGCGTAGTGTTCTTCATGTCCTTAATTTCACTTAATACACCTGCATTTAAAACAACCAAATCAATTGACTGCAAATCACTTAAAAAAGCTGGAATGTTTTTTTCAAGTTCTTCAAACTTTGATAGATCCTGGTCAAGAAATTTAAAATTGCTATTTTTAGCTAGAGAAGTGTTTGTTTTTCTGCTAATTCCATAAACTTCACAATCATTTGCCAAATAATAATGTGCTAACCCAGCCCCTATGCCGGAACTGGTTCCTGTTATCAATACTTTCATAATTGTCTGTTTTAGTAGTTAATTTAACAATTGAGCGTTCGTTTACTCCTAATTCGAAACTGTTCACTTATGTCTTTTCTGGTTTGAAGTCAGGAGACCGAAGTCGGAAGAATTAAGCACATCCTGCTCTTTTCTTCCATCCTCGGACTTCAAACTTCAAGCCTTGTGCTAGTGTCATGTCAAAGCTAATTTGTCAGGTGACAACACCTGACAAGTGCACCAGCCAGGTGTTGTCACCTGCTAATTACCAGAAATATCAAATTTGACTTAACACTAGTTTTTAAATCTAAGGTATATGAACGACAAATTGATTTACTTTAAGTCATATTCCGATAGCAATACCTTCCAATCCATACCTTCGGTAAATTCCATTACCGAAATGTTAATCTTTTGTTTTAATGCTGTTGGCAACCTCCTGTTTATACCTATGCCATAAAACTGAGGATTGTATTTTATGTCTAAAAGAAGAAAATTCCCCAACGAATCATTTTTAATGAGATTTTGAAGTATTGGACGGTCGTATGCAATGGCGTCAATTTTTTTTGCTTTTAGCGCCTCAGTTAGTTCCTGTATATTTGAATAACCCTTTTTGTTTGAAAAAAAGTTATCTTTTAACCATTTTTCGGTGGCTGATTGTTCAATTGTACCAAGGCTTTTTGTTTTAAAATCCCGAATGTTATTTACCGAAGTACCAATTTTATCAACAGTAAGTGAAGAAGCAATACTGGCTGTAAAACTCGAAATAATAATTATGGCTGTAAACATCCATATCATTGCTACCATTCTTCCGCCAAAAGTTCGTGGTGTTTTATCACCATAACCAACAGTTGTCATTGTTACTGCCGACCACCAAAAGCCGCTCCATAGGCCTTTTATGCCAGATTTGAACTCTTCCGGGTTCTTTTTTCTTTCAAAAATCCAGGTTAAAAACCCAAAAACAAAAATTACTACAGCCAATGCACCTAATGCTTTAAAAAAATCGATGGATAAGAAAGAGGTTATAAAATTGACAGCACCAATATCTACAGTTTTTTTTCGCAATAAGATGGAAGAGTGAGCAATATGATAGGGAGGAGAAAAATCCATTACTTCAAGTCGTTCACTTGTAATTGTAAGAGGGGAAGCACTCAGGTCAATTTCGCCTTCCGCAAGACAGTGCAATAAGCTATCTAAAGGAAGCTTTATTAACTTATAGGGTATATCGTGCTCCTCGGCAATTTGCTCCCAAAGCCAAATAGATGGGCCACTAAGATGATGATGGTTCTCAGAAACAAAAGGAGGGTTTGGGTTGTAGCCAACCAGCAATGTATCTGTTTGAGCGCATAGCTTTATTGATACAAGCATCAGAAAAACAGCCAGTTGCAGTCTTTTCATATTGATTAGTTTCATTAATAAATATTGGGATTTTCAAAGTAATAAAATTACATTAAAAGAGGCAACTTTTAGGCACAAAAATGCAATCCAGATAATTAGTAATGGGTGCTTTTTTTTGGTTATACTGAACCGCTGTTAGTAGTAGAACGAGGCTTTGCCGAAATTGGACTATTTTGAAAGTAAAACCGGTATTAAAATTTCAATTTACAATATTTCAAACTGGCTTAGTATAACTGTGGACATCAATACTTTCTTAATAAAAAAGCCGCTAACAATCGAAATCATTAACGGCACTTGATAATGACTGTGGGTAAATAGCAATTGCCCGATTCCCCTACGTCCGAAACGCACCAGTGTATTATCTTAATACAAAAAGGCAAAAAGATTTTGTAGCCTGCATTCTAATTTATCCTTGCTTTAACCCACATTGCGTAAAAAAACACAGGTTTTTCAGTCAACCTGTGAAGCACTATACACTTTACGATCTGCATCATCCGTGTATTTAAATTTGTGAACGAAAATTTTTGCACCAGGGAACAAGACGGTCAACTCGTTTTTTCTTGTTTGAGCATTACTGAGCCTTTCAAATTTTCCGGTGTAGTAATAATATTTTAAATCGGTCCCTTTGTATAAATTAATTTTTTTTATTTTAGTATGAATATCGTCTATTTCACTGTCAGAAACTGTGAGTAAAATCGAATAAATATCGGGATGTACGTGCTTTTCTGTTTTAATTTTAAACAAATCAGGCACTTCTATTTTTTGTACCACCAGCTTGGGTTTTCCCTGGCTGATCACCTCAAATTCGACCCTTCTGTTGTAACCCAATGATTCCTGGATAAATTTTCCTTTTTCATTTTTATTTTTTGAGATTTGCTTCGACCAGCCATTTCCTTCAGCACTAAGGCTTCGTGCTTTTACTCCTTTTTTTAACAAATAATCTTTTACAAAATTTGCCCTTTTCACGGATAGCTTTGTGTTATAGTATTTATATCCCTGAGTATCGGTATAACCCGAAATCCTGATTTTTGCATCAGGGTTTTTGGTAAGGTAGTTTGCCAGGCTGTCAAGCATTGGATACACTTTAGTATTAATGTAACTCTCGTATGCAAACTCAATGTCATGTATAATAAAAAAATCGCCAAATGGAACAATGGTAGAGTCAGCCACAGCAATAATTTTTTCCTTTTTGCGAATTGTTTTTTCAATGCAATAGATGCTTGATTGTGAATTTCTGTTCGAGGCAAAATAAATGAAATATTTGTTCGAAGAATAAAAGATATCATCAAAAGGTGAGTTAATTGGGCTTGACAAATTCTCAGGAGTACTCCACTGATTATCAACAACTTTGTGTGATTTAAAAATATCATATCCACCCATTGTGTTGTGCCCTTTTGAGGCAAAATACAAAGTATCTCCATCTACAAAAACAGCTTCTTCATCGTATTTTGTGTTTATTACTGTGCCAAGGTTAAGAGGATTTCCCCAGTCGTTTCCTTCCTTTACAGAATAGAAAATATCTTTCCCACCATATGTACCGGGGCGGTTACTGACAAAAAAGAGTGTATCGCCTGTAGAAGAAAAAGCTATTGAAGATTCTGTAGCACCTGAATTTATTTGAGATGAAAAGACATAAGGCTCACTCCAGGATTCTCCGATTTTATGAGAATAATAAATATCACCATTATTACTGTTGGAATAAATGTACATGGTGCGTCCATCGCCCGATAAACCTACAATTGCATCATTAGCACGTGTATTAACAGGTTTTCCGATGTTTTGGGCCATCCCTCTCCGGCCATTCTGTTTAATTGAACAATAAATGTCTTCAGTAGCAATTTCTTTTGGATGTCCCTTTTTTGTAAATTGTTCTCTTATTGAGGTAAAATAGAGCAGACTGTCATCGTCTGTTGAATAAACCGCATAATCGGAGTATTGCGTTTCTGGCCCGGCTATTTTTTCACTTAAATCTTCAATTTTTGTTTCAGGCGATTTTATTACAATTTCTTTTCCTGCTTCACATTCTTTAATCAGTTTATTTATTTTATCCAGCTTGTTCTTGTCTCTTATTTCTTCTCTTTGCGATAAAT
>JBNKJW010000142.1:0-6521 GCA_050291445.1 Bacteroidales bacterium
ATCTACAAATATTGCGCAGCTCCTCCTTCATAGTATTACGGAGAAGGAGCTCTGCTGCTTTTAATGTTGAACCTGTTTTTTAATAGGTGCAGTGCACCGAAAATATTTGTAGCTCAAATGTTTGTGTGATTTGAAAAGGTACGGAGTACCGCAATATTTAGATTTAGTGGTAAACAAGTGCCTAAACATTTTTTTTATCCATAGTCTATACTCTAAAAACATTTTGGTAAGTTTAACATACATTAACATTTGTTTGACTTACTTAACAAAATTCTAATCTAACTTTGTTAGAGTTAAAGAAAAAAGAATTTTTCATAGCAGGTTTTAGGTAAGTATATAGGTTAATAGATTTAAGGCCATCTGCCCATCAGATGGCCTTAGTTTTTATGTCCCATTACCTTTTTTCTAAACAAAAAAATCACAACTTTATCAAAGGTTTGTTTTATACTCTGCGAGCGCAAAACCCATGAAAATATATGATATAACTCAGTGTTCCTCTGAGTAAAATCTTCTAAATTTGTTTAGATAATTTGATTCGTCGGTTATATACCAATATTTTTAAAAATTGGCTAAAGGACAGGCTGGAGGCAAGTGTTAAGTCAAGTATAATATTTCTGTTGACAGTTTGATGCCTCGCATTTTTTTATAAGATATAAGTCATTGGTCACTAGTTATTTGTTATTACTAGACTAATGATCAGTGACTAATGTCAAGCGTCTAGTTTGTCAGGTGACAACACCTGGCTAATTTGCCTGAAATATCCTATTTGACTTAACAATAGAAGTCCGAAGTAGGAAGAAAAGCGTAAAGAGTATTCAATTCTTTCGACTTCAGACTCCTGACTTCCAGCCTAAAACTTATAACCAAACAGTTTTAGATTAGTGGTAAATAACTAGTGTCAAGTCACATCTTAAATGACGGTTGCAATTATCCGCTTAGCGGGTTATTAAGTTGTGTAATTAGCTTATTTTTAATGCTTAGCATTTTATAATCAGACCTGTTTAGCGTTTTTTATACCGTCAAAATAGCATTGACATGACACTAAGTAATCGTAAAATAATTTGAGATGAGCAAACCAATGACTTTATTAGAAAAAATACTAGCCAGGCATTCGAAATTTGACTTTGTTAAACCTGGCGATATTATTGATATCGAGATAGATGCACGTGTGGCACGTGATTTTGGTGGAGCTAACGTAGTGAAAAACCTTGTTGATAATAACCTTTCAGTGGCAGATGCTACCAAAACCTTTTTTACTTTTGACACCAATCCTACGGGCTCTGATCAAAAATATGCAGTAAATCAGCATAAATGCAGAACTTTTGCTCGCGAAAGGGGTATTAAGGTTTTTGATATTGATTATGGAATAGGAACGCATACTTTAATTGAAAATGGACTAGCCTACCCTGGTTCAACTGCTGTAACTACCGATTCGCATGCAAATATTTTAGGTGCCATTGGGGCCTTTGGTCAGGGCATGGGCGACCAGGATATTGCAGTAGCGTTTAGTAAAGGCAAAGTATGGTTTAAGGTTCCCAAATCAGTAAAAATAAATTTAAACGGCAAGCGACCCAAAAATGTTTTTGCAAAAGATATTGTATTGAACTTGTTAAACCGCTTTGGTGCCAACCAATTGTTAGGCTACTCCATTGAAATATATGGCGATGAAGTAGATAAACTGACTGTGGACGAGCGTATTACAATTGCCTCAATGGGTACGGAAATGGGTGTCATCATCATACTTTTTACCCCAAATAAAGAGGTGATAGATTATTGCGAAAATGCTACCGGAAGAAAATTAGCACTTATTGAAGCAGATAAGGATGCAAATTATGAGCAGGTGTTTAATCTGGATTTAAGTCTGTTTGTCCCAATGGTTTCCTTACCAGGCAAACCACATGATACCGTAAACATACTTGAAGCAAAAAAAGTAAAAATTGATTCCGCTTTTATAGGAAGCTGCACAAATGGCCGGATTGAAGACTTACGGGAAGTTGCAAAAATTTTAAAAGGAAAAAAAGTAGCCCCGGGTGTTGTTTTAAAGGTAGTTCCGGCTACTGACACAATTTGGGTGAAATGCCTGGAAGAAGGCTTGTTTAAAATTTTTAAAGAGGCTGGTGCTTTGATTTCAAATGCAGGTTGCGCGGGTTGTGCCGCTGGCCAGGTGGGTCAAAATGGTCCGGGCGAGATCACCATCAGCACTGGTAACCGAAACTTTCCTGGAAAACAAGGAAAAGGACAAGTTTATCTGGCTTCTCCAGCTTCAGTAGCAGCCTCTGCATTGGCTGGTTACATTACTACCTTTGACGACATTCCTGATAACCCTGTTATTTTTAAATCCTCGTACTCTGCTAATAATGGGTTTGTTGGTGCTACTGGGAAGACCCTTGAAAATAAACCAACTGTGTTGGAGGGTAGGGTTTGGTACATTCCAAAAGACGATATCGACACGGATATGATCTTTCACAATCGATACCTGGCTATTACAGATATTGAGGAAATGGGGCAATATACTTTTGATAACCTGGAAGGTTACGAAGATTTTGCTAAAAAAGCCCAAACCGGCGATCTGGTTTTAGTGCATAAAAACTTTGGTAGTGGAAGTTCTCGCCAGCAAGCGGTGGACTGTTTTAAATCGCTTGGTATTCAGGCTATTGTGGCTGAGTCGTTTGGTGCTATTTACGAAAGAAATGCAATTAATGCTGCTTTTCCTATTTTAACTTATAAAACCCTTGGTGGCCTTGATTTGGAAGATGGAAACCAAATTAAGTTAAACCTTGAAACTGGTGAAATGGAAAACCAGACCAAGGGAAAGAAAATACAAATAGAACCATTTTCAGAGGTTCAAATGGAGATTTATCAAAATAATGGGTTGTTTTAGAACTTTGAACTTGGTTGATTTGTATGATCTAATTAACTAAGCTTCAATAAACTAATTTCTGAATTAATTCGTATCTTGTAATCAAATTACTCATTTCTCAAATCTAAATACTCACATCTGCATTATGGTTGAAAAAGAAGTTACAATTCTAAAAGAGCAAATTGAAAAACTGGAAATTAAAGGTTTTGATTTGGAGGCCTGGAAGATTTACACAATTAATATTCTTGAGCGCATTTTTGGGGCCGATTCGCACAAGATTGAGCAAATAAAGGAACTTAAGTATGATTTTAGCAGTTGGTCCTTACGCGATACATCGGGTACAACAGGCTCAATAAAGAAAAAGGCCAGGGTGATTTTAGAATCTTCTATTAACGAGTTGGAGCAATTTGGGTTACCACAAAAAGATGCAGCAAAAAGTGAAAATACATCAGAATCGCTTTTAGGTGTTTTTGAAGATGAATTAAAAGGCTCGCAATTTAAACGATTGAAAGAAATACTAAAAACAAATGACTTGAAAGAAAAGAAAGAACAACTATCAGAGTTATTTGGTGAGTTGGATAATGATGAAAGAGAAGCTCTATTGATCAATTTGATGTTGAGTATTTGATTATAAAAGATAGTGTCATTTAATTTATAATCTAAAATTTATCATTAAAAAAAATGTCAGGAAAAACCTTCGTAGAAAAAATATTTAATGCTGAAAAGGGAAGTGTTGTTTTTAAAAAGCCTGATATTGTTTTAACACATGACAATACGGCAAGCATAAAAAAAACTTTTGAGAAAATGGGAGGGGCAAAAATCTTGGATCCCAACCAGCTTTTGGTGGTTTTGGATCACAATGCACCTCCAACTTCGGCCAAACTTGCTTCGCAATATCAGGAAATCAGGGATATTGTTAACGAGCAGGGAATCAGTAAGTTTTATGATGCCGGCAAAGGAATCTGCCATCAGATTATGAGCTATCATGCACAGCCCGGAATGGTGATTGTCGGTAGCGACAGCCATACCTGTACAGCAGGTGCATTTAATGCCATGGCTGCCGGAATTGACAGAACGGAAGCTGCCGGAATCTGGAAAAGAGGCGAAACCTGGTTCCGTGTTCCGGAATCTATAAAGATAAACCTGACTGGTAAATTGAATGATGGCGTTTATGCCAAAGATTTGTCATTGTGGATTATAGGCATGATTGGATCTGCGGGTGCCAATTACATGTCGATTGAATACCATGGAGAGGGAGTGAAAACCTTGGGCATGTCTGACAGGATGACCATTGCCAACCTAGCCTCTGAAATGGGAGCAAAAAACGCTGTTTTCCCACCCGACGAAGTGTTGACAGCCTTTTATGGGAAAGAGCTAATAGAAGGTGTCTGGGCGGATGAAAATGCCGAATATGCTAAAATAATTGACATAAATCTGGATGCTATTTTTCCGTTGGTAGCTGCACCGCATCATGTTGATAATGTAAAAGCTTTGGCAGAAGTAAAAGGCACAAAAATTCAGCAAGGTTTTATTGGTACCTGTACCAATGGCCGTATTGAAGACATCCGTGAAGCTGCAAGAGTTCTGGAGGGGAAGAAAATAGCTAAAGACTTTCAGTTGTTAATTACTCCTGCTTCGCAAAAGATTTATTTACAGGCAATTGAAGAGGGTCTGGTGACCAAATTAATTGAAGCCGGTGCCAATATCCTTTCCTCTTCTTGTGGGCCATGCTTGGGAACAGGGCAGGGGATACCCGCTGATGGATACAACGTAGTTTCAACCTCGAACCGGAATTTTTTGGGCAGGATGGGAAACAAAACGGCCAGTATTTATCTGGCTTCGCCTGCCAATGTTGCTTATACGGCTTTAAAAGGTGAAATTGCAGATGCCCGGGGGGTAGAAACTGATGATAAATATCCTTATCAAAAAGAACAAAGCCACACTTTGACCATTGCTGAGAGCGAAAACCGAAGGTTCGGGATGGTATGGAACTATAAAGATGTGGATAACCTGAACACCGATTTGATGTTTGCCGGTAATCTCACTTATAATGTGTTAAGCTCAGATGCCCCCTCAATTATGCCCCATTTATTTGTTGATTTTGACCTCAATTTTACTAAAAACGTAAAGGAGGGTGATATTATCATAGCCGGAGATAATTTTGGCTGTGGAAGTTCGCGCGAGCACCCTTCGGTAGGATTAGCTTATGCAGGTGTTAAAGCCGTGATTGTTAAGTCTGTGAACCGGATTTTTTACCGTTCAGCGGTAAACCAGGGCTTGTTGTTGTTGGTTTTGCCTGAAGTAGTTGATGCCTATCAACCAGGAGATAAAGTAGAGTTGGATTTTAACAGTGGCATTGTAAAAGTAAATGCAACAGAATTTAAGTTTGCCGCATTGCCCGAAAAATTAATGCAAATTATAAATAAAAAAGGGTTGGTGAACTGGATAAAGGAAATGGCATAAGGCATTTTTATAATTGAACTTTTTGGAATACGGGCTCTTGCAACTTAATGCAAGGACTTTTTGTCTTTATTATACTATTGAGACCAAAAAACTCGTTATAATTAAGAAAGATTTGTATTAATTAAAGTAAAGTATAATGAAATCAATAATAAAAAGCTTAAGTTTTGTTGCAATTGTTGCTATTTTATTAGGAACGGGTAGCTGTAAAGAGGCCAAGGATACTGTAAATGAAATTATACCATTGCCTTCGATGAAAGCAACAGTTGATGGATCATCATGGGTGTCATTATTCAGATATTCTACATTGTTTGAGAGCAATAATATGATAACCATCACAGGTACACCAGATGTTTCAGAGGCGCTTAATGAGGCAATTATTTTAAATGTTTTTGGTACTGAGGCAGGAACTTACGAGTTAGCTCTTGGTTCGTTGTCGGGAGATTGTGCAGCGGTATATATGAAAACCGCAGCTGCTAATGATGGAGAAGACGACTATTATGTTGCTTATCAAGCAACTGTGACGATTTCTAGTATTGATAAAAGCAAAAAACAAATATCAGGAAGTTTCAGTGCCAAGTTGCGCTCTACAGGGAGTATACTTGATGAAATTATTATTTCGAATGGAACCTTTGAAAACTTAAATTACAGGGTAGAATAATTATTAGAACCAGGAAATTATTTATACAAAGCCAGTTTAAAATATTGTAAATTAAAATTTTAAAATGGCTTTGTATATGCCGAGCGACTGGCAGTTTTGTTTTGTGAGTTTACGGAACAAAACAATTACTAACAGCTATTTGGTATAAAAAAAATTAAAAAAACAGAAAAAGCATTTATTTTTTCTGTTTTTTTCATATCTTTGCCACCCGAAAAACAGAAATGGATCCATAGCTCAACTGGATAGAGCAATAGCCTTCTAAGCTATAGGTTGAAGGTTCGAGTCCTTCTGGATTCACGAACTCAGTCATAAAGAACTGATAGTGAATAACAAAACCGCTACTACGCAAAGCTTTGCAAGTGGCGGTTTTTCGTTTTTGTACTAAATACAAGTTAAATTGGGATCACTTTAAAAAGTTGTGGAATTAATTCTAAAGATAGAACTTAGTGGACTTTTTATACAAGGTTTATGCATTCAGATAATGAACATTTCAATAGCTTAATTCGATTAATCTTACCACAAGAAATATTTGATTACTTC
>JBNKJW010000143.1:0-5508 GCA_050291445.1 Bacteroidales bacterium
GTTTTAAAATTTTATAATTTTTTGTAAACACAAGTTATTTCTATGGCTGCCGAAATCTATCTACTGTCCTTCCCGTCGATAGCCGACCGCGTCGACATCATAGAAAGCGCGCGCTAAACTCCAATCTAGCTAATTTTGTCAGAAAGTGTGCTTTCTGATCGACATAAATTAATTAAATGGAGCTTAATTTAAATCATAAATAATTAAAACTATATATCAAAATGATCCTCAGGTTAAATGCTATTCGTCTGTGCCACTAACATTACATTACCTCTTTTCTAATTTAAATAATTCTGTGATTCATTACTCGGAGAGCAAAGTGTGTTTGTTTTCGGCAAGTTATTTTTGGTGACATAATTTTTTATTGAGTCTTGCGGAACAACTAAATCCCCCCAGCTTCTATTTGGTAAGTTCGCTAGGGGATAATTAGTTGATCACTTAAACTTAGGACTTACGACGGTTGTGGCAAAACGAACCATTATCAAAATAACAATAATCCATAATTGGCAATAACGTCATCACATTTTATTCAAATGGAGAAATACATTTAAATGCGAATTGTCTTCGCACACACAATACCCCGGCAGAAACCGAGAGAAAACTTTCACCGCAAAGGGCAGAAACCCAACGCAGTGGTAACAATGTATTAATCAAAAACATTTAGTTATACAGACTGTACATGTACGTAATTTAAAACCTATATGGTATCAAATGAGTTCACTTCTCTGCCATATACCGATGGCACACGGAGAAATAACGAGAACTCTTCACGATGATAACCAATAAACCAATCAAATGAGTTCACTTCTCTGCCATATACCGATGGCACACGGAGAAATAACGAGAACTCTTCACAATGATAACCAATAAATCAAAAAGCTCGCCTTCTCATTCTACGAGGCTTTCATTAGGAACGCCAACGAAGAGAAATAACCGGAGTCTCTTTGATTTTTGTCAAAACGGCAGAAACCGAGTGAAATTGGAACAGCAAACGGCAGAAAACCGAAAAAGCTGCATTACAAAATTGCCAATAGTGAGTTTTTCCAGCCACGGCGAAGCTGCCACAACCTAGAAAGTTATTATTAAATTACATTGTTTGAACTTAACTTGAGTTCAATTGCAGTTAATAGAAGAAAAAAATAAAACATCATTACAAATATTAATCTGAATTTATTATTTAAAAGTGGCTTACTTGAACCAACGAATTCTGATGTATAACTAGATTTTTAATCGTAACTTATTCAAGTTCTTATTTCAATTCTTAGCCATGTCCGCAATCAGTCATGCTAGTTTGGGGAGTAAACGCGTACAGTTGGAGAAGTAGCAAAAAGGCGGATAGCATTGTATATATTCTTAAGGAAGAGTTTATTTCCTTCTTGACTAAGGTGAACCACATCGTGTGTTCGAAAAATGGGTATGTCACCGGCTGAAAAATTTGTATGACGGATAACATAGCCCCCCCGCTTCCAGAATATTGTCCTTAGAGATTTATTAACATCTTTTAAGGCATTTGGCATGCCTCTCTGAAAGGTGGCAGCCGTGTAGAATCTACGTGGTAATATTTCAGAAAAAATCAGTTTGGTATGAGGCAAATAGATTAACACTCTTTCCAAGGCATCAACAAATTTTTCTCTAATTGTGTTTTTCTTGTCACAACCAAGGTTATTACCTCCAAGGTGTATGATTAAGTAATCAGGAGGACTATTGCGTTCGTGGAAAAGATATTCACGCACCAAGTAAGGCAGTGTTTCGATTTTTCCACCCGGTCTTCCTTTCCAACTGATAAGAGCCGGGAAATGACAACGTTGTGATCTTGCAAATAGTTCAGCATGGCTTATAATTGAGCTGCCGACAACTAAGTAACGGCGAGGACCTAAATATAAAATAAAGTGGAATTACTCGGAACCTGAATTTGGTAATGAAAAAGTGAAGTCGTCAATGAGCAATCTAGTGAAGTCTAATATAATTTTTATAGACATTAGACTTCCATCTACCTGCTACTTTAATTTGGTCATCGGACATATTATTTGCAGCAAGATATGTAGCGCCTCCGATTCGGAAGCTGTGTGATTTAATATTTTCATTCTTTATGTCAATAAAATTCAAACATTTTTTAAGTAAAGCTGAAAATTCAGAGCGAGTAACCACCTCTTTGTTAAAATGGCAGCAAAATGGCCCGTCAAAATGACCTCGAGCATTGCAAAATTGTTCAACAATTTTAAAATGTTTGGCATTGTCATTAGTAACTTTTATTTCAAGAGTGGTTGAGCGTCCTAACTGATCTGTTTTCGACCATCTTATCTTAACTCTTACAACATTTTGGTTAACAAACACGTCTTTGAGTTGTAGTACTTTGACCTTTTGGTCCAAAGGCCCATTTTTTGAAGGACATGTGAGTTCACCTACTCTAAGGAGGAACCAAAAAGCTAAAATAAATGAACTTTGAAAAAGGAGGGTCTCGTATTTGTTATAAGCGACATGTTCGAGCGACCTTATCAATTTATTCAATGTCTGGAGAGTAATCGCTAGTCTGGAATCAGAATGAATATTTAGCCGCTTATGACCTTCAATGAGTTTACATACAATAAAAGCATGCGTTGGGTCTGCAACATTTGATATTTTATGCCAATAACTGATTGCAGCGACATAGGACTGAATTGTTTTTGTGGCATATCCACGAACTGACAAAAAAGCAATAAATTGTACAATATAATCAACCGGTACAGGAAATATTGATTCCAAGTCAAATTCAGCAGTAAATCTATTAAAGGAATCTAAGCCAGTTTGATGCACTTTGTGACTTTTTTCAGCCATGCTATAATAAATAAGCTTTTTAGTTTCGGCTGCTAATTTTTGCAAATGTCTTGGAATTCCTCCGGTATCATTTCTGGTGAATTGTTTGCTTGCGGATTCAACAATCTGAAATTCTGTACATTATTTTTTATTAATTCTTTTATGAATTCTGGGTTATCCAAATTTGTTTTTAAGACTGCTTTTATAACAATATTATTTCTAAGACAATGTAAGACCATATATCTTATTAAGAGCATTACCGATTTATCTTTAGAAGAAGCATTATTGATGCAATGTGCAAGGTGCTCATTATCTACAGCTATACTAATGCGTTGATTTCTAAGCATTTTCCCCCATAAAATTATTGAAATTACAATTGGGACAAGATGTTTAAAGTTTGCGTTGGCAATGGTGTTTGAGATATTTTTATATTTTTGTGTCCACTGAGCAGAGACCCAGTAGCCGTTGAAAAAGGCAGCAAAACCTAATTCAATGTCAACACCAAACCATAGTTCTAGTGATGAGTTAGATACAAATTCTAAAGGTAACCAGTATGAAACCCCATTGAAATCCTTCAAGAAAATTTTCCAAATTTCTAAATCTGCTTTCATGGCATGTGAAATACGTAAGTGATGATGTGCCTTTTTTATGTTTGAAGATGCATCTATAAGGCGTCTCATAAATGCCCGGCCGGGTTGACATGCACGGCAGACAAAATTTAATAAGCCAATTAGAGATTGAAGCGGTTTTAATTTTGTACTTTTATGAGTTAACATCTCATCAATCCTTTTTAATAAATCTTGAATTTTTTCATCCGGTATAATTATTAACTCATTGACCGTGTCAATCGTCAAACCTAGAAATATTATTATTTGACAAGGGCCCTCCGACTTTTCCAAAACAAGTGGGATTCCCATGTCTTTACAAATTTTCTTGAAGGTATTCATAATTTTTTCACACATTTCTTTATTTTCACCAATGAACAAAAAGTCATCGATGTAATGGATTGTACACATGGTACCCGTTTCGCTATCAAGGCACCAATGAACTGCTGCACTGAAACTATCAAAAATACGACACGATGTCTTACACCCTTGAGGCATTGTTTTCGAAACATAATATTTGCCTCTATGTTTGAAACCTAATAAGTTAAGGCTTTTAAGATGAATTGGGAGCAATTTAAAAGCCCCTTTAATGTCAGTTTTGGCGAGGAAAGGAGCCTTCCAACGATTTCTTTGAATGATATTAATTGCATCATCGATTTTTGAGTATTTCACTGCAGCAGCTTCGTCAGGAATATAATCGTTTATCGAGTCATCTTTTGGATGGCTCAAATTATGAATCAATCGGAATTCACCTGGAACTCGCTTGGGAACTAGAAAAATTGGTGACACTCTAAAATTAGGTAGAGGTGCCTCATCGAAAGGACCAGCAATTCTATTTTCAGCAATTTCAACTTGTAATTTTGAGTCAATTAAGTTTAATTCTTCATCATCATGACTTATTTCATTGAAATTTGACCAGTTTTCGAATTGAGGGCCCAGATAATCGATATTAAAACCCTCTTTGAAACCGTTAATAAGAAAATTAACCAGGGATCTATCTGGATGATTTTTTAGATACTCTTTCAGTACATTATATTTAATAGGTGATGTTGCAAGAGAAATTAAATCTGACTTATTTACGAAAATTATTTCCGCCTGAATTACTATTAGAATTCTTGCGCGGACAATCAACTACCTTATGTTGCTGGTAACAGTTTGAGCATTTATGTTCGAAATTACAATTTTTTCTAAAACATGTTGCCCTATTGTATGCAAAACAAACTTTGCCATCATTGTTCCTAGCGAATTGACCAGGTTTCGACCGATTTGTCTTATTTATTTGAACATTATTTTGATTTGATTTTGAGGACATACAGAAAAAGAAAAGCTCCCCGTCAATAACCGCCCATGATCTTGATGGATTTCTGGCCAGCCTAAGCCTGAAATTTGCGTCATATGACTTGGCAGAAGCCCAGCCATAATTTAAGTTCATTTTTCGAATAGTATTCATGTACAAAAGCAGATCTCTTGATTTTTCGGGATGTCGACTGATGTATACGTACATAAAGGCAAGAAAAGCATTATTCCACTGCTCAAAATTTAAGCTTTTCTCTTTTTCTTCTGGACGAGCAACAGATACTCTGCCGTCGGCAGCAAGACTCAGATTTAAATTTTGAAACTCGCACGATTGCGAAAAAATGTTACTCAAGTCAATATATTCACCATTGTAAATTTTTTCGATCGTTCTTTGAGAAATATTTTCGTCCAGCGGTCCACAAACAGATTGGACTGGATCTGCTAAATTATGTACAGAATGCGCATCAAAAACATTCTTACCCGTGGGAACTGTTGGAATTGCCTGGTTTGACATATTCTCTTCATTATCCTGAGAAAACTGACCCTGATTTTCCCTTTCCGTATCCACAACAATCACGTTTCTATCTGTACCGGTACCACTTTTTGCTCTTTTGCTGATAGAATTGTCACCAGTCACTTTAGATCTTCTTTTCCTACCTACCATTTTTAATTTGTTTTAAAATTTTATAATTTTTTGTAAACACAAGTTATTTCTATGGCTGCCGAAATCTATCTACTGTCCTTCCCGTCGATAGCCGACCGCGTCGACATCATAGAAAGCGCGCGCTAAACTCCAATCTAGCTAATTTTGTCA
>JBNKJW010000144.1:0-3914 GCA_050291445.1 Bacteroidales bacterium
CAGCTTAAAAACGATTTGTCTATACCTGTTTCAAAAAGCTACAAAAAAACATTCGAACAGGAGCTGGAAAAATACTGTAAAAAACTTGGAGCGTAAAGTGTTGAATTTCAGCATTTAGTGGCTTGGTGAAGTCCGTTCGCGCCATTTTGATGTCCACTTACGCCGTTTTGGTGTCTATTCGCACATAAAATGATGGCTGTTGGCGCTTTTATGCTCATTTTGTTTGGCCGTTAATTTTTTTTCGACAATATTTACACTGACGTTAGTCATTAGATAACTGGTCTTGCATTTTTAGTTTTTTAGTCAACTAATAACAAATGAAAATAATAGTACCGAAAGCTAAAAAGTGAACCAATATGTTTTGCAGAGTGGTTTTAAAGCATTAAAAGTGCATTGCAACGCATAGTGGAATACATATAAAGCATTGAAAGTACTTCAACAGTAGCTGCAAAAGAGATTTAAGGTGTAAAATGCAAATTGCAGCAGTTGAAAAAATACTTTTAAGAGATAAATGTATCTTATACGAAGCCGCTATCAAGATAATTAAAAAGGTTTGGCTCCGAGGTGTCGGGGTGCTGAAGAATTAGCATGTTAAGGAATTTTAATTTCTGTTACATGATAACCATTTGGTATTAACTGCTTGTGTGAAATGATTTTAAAGGAAAGAAAGTGTCTCAATAACTGTGGAGAAATGATTTAGAAAGGAAGAAATCAGTTTGCAGGGGGTGTAAAAAGGGACTGAGGTTTTGGAGGTGCTTGGTGAATGTTGTTGGGATGAGTTGAATAGATAAGAGTGTTTAGTAAATGAATATTTGAAAAGTAACAGTGAAGTTCAAATTGATGAATAAACAAGAAAATACATTTTTGAAGTTTGTTAAACTGTTAGGTATAAAAGTAAATAAGTCAACCTTATTAAGTTCAGTCAGAAATCATCCAGAATTCCCTGGATATAATTCGATTTCTGATTTTTTAACAGAAATAAATGTTGAAAACGTTACTCTTGAAGCCTCTGTTGAAGAACTCAAGAACTACCCTAAGCCTCAACTTGTGCAATTTAAGGAGAATGGAGATGATTTTGCTATTGTCACCGAAACCAATAATGGTTCAGTTAAATATTTATACAATAATGCTGAAACTGTTGAACCTGTTACTAGTTTTGATGAAAAGTGGAACCATATTGTTTTATTGGCTGAAGCTGGAGAAAGTTCAGGTGAAAAAAATTATAGTAAAAACAGGAGATCCGCTTTTCTAAACAAATTGCGTGTTGTTTCAATATTTTTATTGCTGGTTTTACTCATAGCTTTTCAGCTTGTTGAACTATCGGGTAGTAATCGGTTAAACTTTTATCCAGTAATAGCCATATTGTTCACAAAAGCTATTGGCCTAGCTGTTTCATTACTTCTGTTGTACGAAACTTTTTTCCCTGTTAAGAACAAGCTGTTAAGTAAAATTTGTGCAATCGGAAAAAGTGTACAATGCGCAAGTGTACTCCAGTCAAAAGGGGCTAAACTGTTTGGCTGGCTGAGCTGGTCCGAAGTTGGTTGCTTGTATTTTGCAGGTGGTTTTTTAGTAGTTTTGTTCGCTGGTAACCATCCTACTTTTATTTCTTTTTTAGCCCTGCTGGCGCTAGCTTCGGTATTTTATGTTTTTTACTCAATTTATTACCAGCTGTTTGTTGTTAAGCATTGGTGTACTTTATGCCTTGTTGTCCAGGTAGTTTTTCTGGCTGAAGTAACCTTGTTGTTTCCATTTATTAATATAGCCAATGGGTTTTCAATAAATCTTATCAGCAAGATAGCTGTATGTTTTCTTGTTCCTTTATTAACATGGCTAATTGTTAAGCCTTTTATTCTAAAAGCTGTTGAGGCAACAGGTTTTAAAAAACAACTAATTTCCTTTAAGCGCGATAAAGATACTTTTGCCTTTAAGCTAAGTCAGCAAGATCAATTTACTGACACAGAGGGTATTGTGCAGCCAATTTGGAATGAAACAGGTGCAGAAAACCACCTGGTTTTGGTTTCAAATCCTTATTGTGATCCCTGCTCAATGGTTTACAAGCAACTAAATAGGCTGCAAAAATACTTTAGTCAAAAATTAAATGTTTCAATAGTTTATGCCGTGCCTAATGATGAAAATGACCTCAGATATGAAACAGCAGCTTATCTACTATCGCTTTATCAACAGGTTGGATTAGAAAAGGCAAATGAAATAAGTAAAAAATGGTATCAACTGGAAACAAAAAATATAAAAAAACTGAAAAGGGAATACCCGGTAAATAATAAATACAAAAACAACTTAATACAAAAACAAACAGGGTGGTGTATGCAAAACAAAATAAGTTATACACCTGTCCTGTTGTTTAACGGGTATTTATTACCATCAGAATACGAAATTGAAGACTTAATTTATTTTATCAACTAAAAATCCATGGATAGGTCCTTTAGCGGGGACCATTTATTAAATAATCATTATTTTATAATTTAAAATTTTTAAAACATGAAAACAATTGCTGAATTAAAAAAGTCGGCTACTGTATTAGACCGTAAAGCTTTGAAAAGTTTATTAGGCGGCGCTGGTTGTGCTGCTGGTGAGAATAAATATGCTTGCTCTGTAACTGATGATGGTGGTTCGTATGGTGGCTATGTTTGCTCTACAAGTGCAAATAACGCAAGGCTTGCAGTTAGAGAGGCTACGTATGATACACCACATACTGTAAGTTGCGGTCCTGCATAAATACTGATAATTGGCTTGTTCAATTTTTTTTGAACAAGCTTTTTTATTTCACTATTATTTTTGTAAACACCATGAATGTTCTTGTAAGAAAAATTCTGCTATTCTTTACTGTTATAGCTTTTATAAACTCAACTTATTCCCAAGACCTATACGAAGTACCTATTATCAAAGGAACTATTTTATGTAATAAGCCCCAATGGGCAGTGTTTTCATGGTATGGTAAAAATCGGTTGGATTTAGATTCTGTGTACTTAATTAGTGGATTAAATAAGATTTCCTTAAAGGGTAAAAAACCATTTAAATTTGATCATGAAATGTATACTTTAACATTTCATAAAAAGCAGATAGATCTTTATTTAAATACTGAAAAAGTTATTATTAAACTGGATCTAAATAAAAATTTGGATCTTGGTTTTTTTGATGCCAACAATTCAGTATTTGGTTCTCCTGCAACTATAGCCTTTTATGAATATTGGAAAAAAAGATATAAAAAGTTTTCAGTAAAGCTAATTTCTTTAAAGGAAGAGCTCGACAGCCTAGAATTACACCATCAAAACTCACCCAGAATAAAGCAGATAAAAATTAGTATCGATAGTATTAAAATGGGATTAAAAGAATTTAACATAGAACATATTCTAAATACAAGATACTCTAGTAATGCTTTGGATGCATTTGTAAGTTTGACTTATAATGAAAAGAACTTGGAGAAATGTAGTTGGGTAGCAGACACTTTAGAAAAAAGATTTCCAAAATCGGTATACATAAAAGAACAGGTAGATAATTTTAGAAAAAAAGTTGAAAGAAATAACAAGATAGCCGTAGAAGGTTTAGCCCCATATTTTAAGTTACCTGATATAAAAAAGCAGGTATACCGACTTTCCAACTATCTGGGTAATTATGTATTACTAGATTTTTGGGCCAGCTGGTGCACCCCTTGCATAAAAGAAATGCCCAAAACAATAGAATTTAAAAAAAAATATGCAGATAAAGGTTTAAAAGTAATTACCATTTCAATAGATAAAGACAAAGGAGTATGGCTAAAAGCAATTGAAAAATACAATATGCAAGGTTTAATAAATTTGCATGATGAAAAGGGCGAAGCAGCCAGGGCTTATAATGTTAGTTATGTTCCTTTAACTGTTTTAATTAATCCTGAAGGGAAGATTATTGGTTCTAATATA
>JBNKJW010000145.1:0-15554 GCA_050291445.1 Bacteroidales bacterium
GTTTCATTTATTAATCTTAGTAAATCTGAATTAATAGTTTATTAAAGGTCTCAGCTTGTTTTCTGACTCTTAAAATTTTACAAACTGTATATTTAAAATTAGTGCATTAGTATACTGCTTCTAGAGAAATAATATTCTTCAATACACAAATATACCAATATACAATAAAATCATTTCTTAAATCCGTTGACCACCCGCCAGCCAATCAACTAATAACAAGTGCCAAGCAAATTTATTCGACAAAGATAAAATTATAACCAATAAATAAATTGAGCAAGTTCAATTTTTAAACAGATGTAGCTCAAGCCTGTTTTCTTGTGGCTGTGTTTATCTCAACCTACTTTTGCAGCCAGACAATATGAAAAAATAGTTGACAAAATTTACAAAAGAATTACAAGAATGGAGAAAATAGTAATTGTAGGCGGAGTTGCAGCCGGTGCAACAGCCGCAGCTAAAGCCAGAAGAATATCACCCGATGCAGAAATAGTAATGCTCGAAGCAGGACCAGATATTTCGTTTGCTAATTGTGGCTTACCTTATTACATTGGAGGAGATATTGAAAACCGCTCAAGCCTAATACTTCAAAGTCCAGAAAGTTTTAACGACCAGTATAATGTACAAGTACATACGCATACACTTGTTTCTGCCATTGACAGAAAAGCACACACTATAAAAACCATCGACAGCCGCAGTGGTGATACCAAAATATTTGAATACACCAAGTTGATACTGGCCCAGGGTGGCCGCCCAATTAAACCTACACTTCCAGGTGCTGATCATGGCCATGTATTTACCTTGTGGACTATGGAAGACATGGATAAAATTGCTCATTACCTTGAAGATAAACAGCCAGAAAATGCAGTAGTTGTGGGTGGTGGTTTTATTGGCCTAGAAATGGTTGAAGCACTGGTAAAAAGGGGCTTAAAAGTAAACGTGGTGGAGAAGATGCCCCACGTAATGGCACTGATGGAAGCCGAAACAGCAGGATTTATTGAAAGAGAACTTAAATCTTATGGGGTTGGGGTGCATACAAATTCAGGGGTAACCGAAATTCATTCAAAAACTGTAAAACTGGATACCGGAAAAGAACTTAAAGCAGATATGGTATTGCTTTCAATTGGTGTTAGGCCTACTCTTCAATTGGCAAAAGATGCAGGACTGGAAATTGGCGAGGCAGGTGGATTGCTTGTAAATGAACAGCTTCAAACTTCTGATCCAAACATTTATGCAGCTGGTGATATGGTAGAAATTGAACATCGTGTAAATGGTAAAAAAGTACGAATTCCATTAGCAGGTCCTGCAAACAGACAAGGAAGAATTGCAGCTGAAAACGCATTGGGTGGAAAACATGCCTACAAAGGTGCTATTGGTACTTCCATTGTTCGGGTTTTTGATGCAGTAGCAGGTATCACAGGGCTATCACTAAAACAGGCACGAACATTAGGTTTAAATGCTGATGCAGTAGTGGTACACAAAGAACATCATACTGCTTATTTCCCTGGTGCTGAAACAGTTACCACCATGCTAGTGTACGACAGAAACACAGGAACAATTTTAGGAGGTCAAACAGCAGGATACAAAGGCGCAGATAAAAGACTGGATGTAATTGCAACAGCTACCGCCACCAAATTAAAATTGAGCGAAATTGCTGACATTGATTTTGCCTATTCACCACCAATTGGAACTGCCAATGATGCCATGAACATGGCCGCTTATGCTGCTGAAAACAGAATGTCGGGTTTTAGCCCATCCATAACAGCTGCCGAATTGGATGAGTTTACAGAAGATAAACAGTTCGTTTTTCTTGATGTTAGAGATATTTTTGCTTTTGAAAAAAGCCATGTAGTAAATGCAGCACATTTACCACTGGAACTGATAAAGCAACATATTTCGCGAATTCCTAAAGACCTAAACATAATTGTTTACGATGAAACAGGTAAAAAAGGGCATCAGGCACTCAGAATGTTAAAAGGTGCTGGCATAGAGAATGTTACTAACATATCTGGTGGACATACATCACTTCAGCGTTATGCCATGGCTGTAGGTTTTAAAAACATTGGAATCAACATTTTACCTATTGAGGAAAAATCGCTTGAAAAAGAAACGCAAGAAGAAGTTGTTGAAAAAGAAACCAAAAAACAAGATGACAATTCTACTTTAATTGTTGATGTAAGAACGCAGGGTGAATTTATGAGTGGCGCCTTTCCAAATGCAGTAAATATTCCATTGGATAATTTAATGGCCGGCAGAGCCGATTTAGGGGATAAGTTAGACCGCGAAATTATTGTTTATTGTGCATCGGGAGCACGCTCGGCCTATGCCATGCAAATTTTAAAACAACGTGGGTTTACCAATGTTAAAAATGGTGGTGGCATTGCGGCCATGATGTCACGGGTATAAAATTATACTCAACCAATATTACTATACTAAAAGGTCTGGAATTTAAAAATTCCAGACCTTTCTTTTTTTTCTCCGCTTATATAATACCAGCCGAATCTTTCTAAGTGATTTATAAATAAACAATTATAAATAGCAAAAATTGTATACCTTTATAATGACAGTAAGTTGTAATCACTTTTTTCAAATCTACAACCTATTCACCTTATTTAAACAATGATTTGAAGCAAACAACAACATAAAATATGAGCGATATAAATTGGAACAGATTAAGCAGAGCAATCCGGAATGAGGGCTCGGTATTGTTTATTGGGCCAAATATTGAAAAGGACGAAAACGGACAACCTGTTTTGCAGCAACTGTGCAAAAAAATGGTCGACAACTACCCTGGAGAAATCACTTATGACGAAAAAGAAGGTTTTTTGTTTTTCATTGAACCCGAAGCAAAAAATGATGTAGTATATGATTTTAAAGAATATTACGAGAAATGCGATTTTGCCAAAGACGTTTATTCCAAAATTGCGGCCATTCCGTTTCATTTAATTATTTCGTTAACTCCTGACGATTCTATCCACAATGCCTTTAAAGAAAATGGTGTCGATCATCAATTTGTTTATTTTGATTCGAACAAAGTAGAAGTAGCCAAACCTACCATGGAAAAACCACTGATTTACAGTCTGTTTGGATTAGCCACACAAGGCAAATACATCCTCACCCAGGAAGACTACTTCAACTACATAAAATCGGTAATCAGCGACGATATTTTACCTATGAAATTGGTTTCATCACTTCGTGCTGCAAGCAATTATATTTTTATTGGCTTCGATTTTGAAAAATGGTATGTGCGTTTGTTGTTAATGATACTAAATTTTCATAAAGATAAAGAAGCCAAAACAAGACATGCCATTAATCCCGAAGATACCCAGATGCTTTACAAGGATTTAATTGAAAAACAGTTTAATATAAGCTTTGTTGAAAACAACGAAACTGATTTTATCAATACCTTCTACAAAAAAATGGAAGAAGAAAGCATGTTGAGAGAAATTATGCCCAAAGTGGAAGTTCTAAAACAAGAATTAGGCGAAAAAGAAAAACTTTTGTTTGAATACGAAGAAAAAGTTGATTTATCAGATGATCCGAAAGAAAAAATGAGAGCCGAAAAAGCGATTGGCCAATTAAAAATTGAAATAGAAGAAATTCAAAACCAACTTCAAAACTTATAAACTATGGCGAATCACAGATATGCAGGAATTTCGCCTTATACAAGCGAACAAAAAAACGTCTTTTTTGGACGTGATGAAGATATTGATGAATTACACGAAAAAATACTGTTAGAAAAGCAGGTATTGTTGTATTCAAAATCAGGCGTTGGCAAATCGTCAATAGTCAATGCAGGTGTTCTTCCAAAACTAACTGCATCGAATGAATACCAGGCTGTAAAGATCCGTTTTAGTGCCTATAATGAAAAGGACTTTGTAACACCGATAACAAAAGTGGTGCATGAACTTAGCAGTTTGGGTATAGATTTGAAACAAAAAAGTGTACTTGAGGATATTTCACCCTCCGAAGAGCCTACTCTTTGGTACTATTTAAAGAAAATACAGTTGATTAATGAAGAGATAAAGCCAGTCCTTATTTTTGACCAGTTTGAAGAGCTTTTCTCCTATCCCGAAAAGTACATTGAGGAATTTAAAAGTCAACTGGCTGAAATTTTAAAACCCGAAGTACCTACGCATTTTGTTGACTTATTTGCAAAGGCGCGTAGTGAAAATCGCGAATTAATGAGCCGCCAGACCATGAACCAGCTGAATAAAAACCTGCAGGTAAAAGTGGTTTATATTATCCGCTCCGATAGATTGAGCGAATTAAACAGCTTACGCGACCGAATTCCGGATATTCAAAAATCGTATTACGAACTTTTTCCATTAAATAATAGTCAGGCGCGGGAAGCAATTGTAAAACCGGCACAAAAAGATGGAGAATTTGAAAGTACTAAATTTGAATACGATGAAGAAGCAATTGATAAAATTCTGAGCTTTTTGACTAATAATTATACACAGGAAGTTGAAACTACGCAGTTACAGATTATTTGTCACAGAATTGAAATGAATACGATTTCGAAAAATAATAATTTGGTTAAAGCTGCTGACATTCCTGACTTTAAAAATATCTTTTTCGATTTCTACGCTAATTCTATTGGTGATGTTTCTAAAGATCAGCAGGCAAATGCCCGAAAACTTATTGAGGATGAAATGATTAGAGATGGTCAACGAATCTCTTTGGATGGCCGCCTGTGCCTCGATTATTTACCAGAAGAAGAACTTCACAAACTGGTCAATAACCATTTACTAAGAGCAGAAAGAAACACGGTAGGTGGTTTTAGTTATGAAATTAGCCACGATACACTTGTAGAGCCCATTTACGAAGCCGCTAAAGCAAGACGACAAAATGAAGAATTGAAAAAACTACAGGAAGAAAGACAAGCAAGGTACCTTGAAAACGAGAAAAAAAGAAAAAGACAATTACGCGTCACTTTTTTGGTAAGTTCAATAGCAGTGGTGGCATTTATATTAATGGTTGTTGCTATTGCTAAAGATAGTAAAGCCGAGCGGGAAATTAAAAAGTTTAATGAACTTTATAGTGCCATCTCAACCATTGATACTACCGATGATGTAATTGTGGAACACTACTGGCAAAAGGCCAACGAAAGTTTTGCCAAATATGATTACCGGCAAGCACTTATTGAGCTGTTAATGGCAGTAACTAAATTTAGTTCCGATACTCCTTTTGAAATTCAGGATTCTTCAACCACACTTTATTACAAGTTAATAAAGTACAAAAACCTTTATCAGGAAGGCCTTAACTATTTTTATGACTGCAATTTTACCGGAGCAGAAAACTCATTTTCAACCATTTACCAGAATGAGCCCGGCGACAGCCTCTCCTTGTTTTATGCCAAAGCATGTGGCGATTTTACTAAGGATGACATGGTTTTAGTTGAAGGAGGCAGTTTTATAATGGGGAATGATGGCAGCATATCGGCAAGCCCTGCTCATAAAGTATTACTTTCTGATTTTTACATTTCAAAATATGAGGTGACCAATGCACAATATGCAAGGTTTTTAACAGAGTATGTAAAGAATCGCGAAGAGAACGGTGAGGAAATAGACAGCATTGATCTTTTTGTTAACTGGAATGGAGTTGAAGCAATTAAAATTGAAGACAGAAAAGTGAAGGTTGAGTTTGGTTATGAAAACAAACCTGCTGCGTGGATAAGCTGGTATGGGGCCAAGGCTTTTTGCGATTTCTACAATTTATCATTACCTACAGAAGCACAATGGGAATATGCAGCAAGGGGTGGCAATCAAAGCCAGGGATATACCTATTCAGGAAGTTATTACATTGATCAGGTAGCCGAATATTTCGGAAACAATGGCATCAGCACTGCTCCTGTAACTAATAACAATCCTAACGAACTGGGTTTGTATAATATGAGTGGTAATTTATGGGAATGGTGCTCAGATTGGTACGACGAATATAGCAGTCAAACGCAAACCAACCCCAAAGGTCCGGTTAGTGGCGAACAAAAAGTAAACAGAGGTGGCGGATGGAGCGATGGCGAAGAATATTGCAGAGTGTACAGCCGCTTTAGTTGGCCCCCCTACCCTGCCGGATATTTTATGGGATTTAGGGTGGTTTTAAATCCGTAATAAAGAAATACTTTTTAACAGGACTGTATCAAACTAAATTTACAAGAACGATGCTTCTACTTCTTTTTCGAGATAAAAATAGCGTCCTCTTTGGTGTTTAAAGCATATAAAATACAAAAAGAAGGGGGCTAATCCTTCCTAGCGTAAGTTTTGATATGCCCCCTCCTGTATTTAGTTATTTAAATTTTCTTGCCAATGTAAAACACATAGCCATAAAACTCTTTATATTTTCTATATAACTGAGCTTCATGTTGTTGATTGGCAACAAACTCTTCAGCAGCTCTATTTCCTGCATGCTTCTCTAAAAAGATTTTATCTGCCTTTACTTGCGGGGCATAAAAATGTTCAGTCCAGCAATTTTCAGGTATAATAAAACTAGCCACTGGAATGTATCCTGCATTTTGCATCTGTGCCACTTTATTCGGAATAGTATCTATCCCCGGATACTCCTGCAACCAAAACTTTTCAATTTCAGCAGGTCGCTCTTCAGTAAACCACGATGCTTCTGAAACGGCTACATAACCTCCTGGTTTCAACAACTCCCGCCATTCTTTTAAGCCTCTTTCAAAGCCAATATTGTAAATAGCTCCTTCAGACCAGATTAAGTCTAATGACTCACGCTGAAAAGGAAGATCGTCCATGGAACCTACTATACCTTTTACCTTGTCTTGAAGGTCTAGTTTGCCAACGTTTGTGTTAAACAAATCTATAAACAAGGGAAACAAGTCAATGCCGGTAACAAACCCAGGTGCATGCTGCCCCAATACCATTGTCTGCCCACCTGTACCGCAGCCAATATCGGCAATTTGAGAATCATTTGTTAAGTTTTCGATAAAACTCAGTGCTTTTATGGTAATTTCAGGACTCCCGGGCCCTTGTCGTTCTAAATTTGAAAAATATTCGCAAATTAAATTAAGATCAAATTCGTGAATTGATTTTATTTCGTTACTCATGATGTTTAAATTTTATAATAATGTTATAACATAACAAAGGACTTAAATACGCTCCTTTATTATGCATTATTTTAATGTATAGATATGCAAATAACTCTGGCAAGAACATGCCCGAGTGCAATTGAGGAATAACCTTGCAGCTGAACGCCAAAGGTTATTTACTTTACCAGATCCTTCTGAAACTTAAACATAAAACAATTTAAAATCGGTGCAAAGATAAAAATTGTTTTAAATTCACCTTAATTTATTGAAAAAACTATCCTATCGAGCTACAAAGTACTTTTATTGGGCTCTTTATAGGCAAACTTAACCAATTCTTTCAATGGAAAATATTCCAGCATTTTTTCATGGGTAGCTTCAGGAACAATTAATGGGGCAACTCCCGCATTAAATGCCTCTACCCATCTTGAAGCACATAAACACCATCTGTCGCCAGGTAATAAGCCAGGGAAATTCCATTGTGGCCTGGGAGTACTCAGGTCATTCCCAACCATTTTTGAAAATTCCAGAAATTCTTTGGTGGTAATTACACAAACTGTATGCACTCCATGGTCATCATCACCTGTATTGCAGCATCCATCACGATAAAAACCAGTCAAAGGTTTTTTACTGCATGCTTTGAGTGGTTCTCCAAATATGTTTTTTTGCATTTTTATAAGATTTATTTTTTTAATATTCAACTGTAATGACATAAAAATACCATCTTTTAGTTGATATATTTGGTTCATTCATTTAAAACACAATTCGAAACAAACACTCAACCATCTAATAATCTGATAGTTATAATACCTTATAATATTTAAACTACTTATTTTTCAAAAAGCTTCTTTATAAACATTCAAAGCTCTTTCCCTTGCAAATTTATGCTCAACAATAGGATTGGGGTAAGAAAAAGAATCAACTTCGGGTACCCACTTTCTTACGTACTCTAAATTTCGATCAAATTTTTTTAGTTGCTCTGTTGGGTTGAATATTCTGAAATAAGGAGCTGCATCGCAACCAGTTCCTGCCGCCCACTGCCAGTTTCCATTGTTTGAAGAAAGCTCAAAATCCAGCAACTTTTTGGCAAAAAAAGCTTCGCCCCAACGCCAGTCGATCAGTAAATGCTTGCATAAAAAGCTTGCTGTTACCATTCGTACTCTGTTGTGCATGTATCCTGTTGCGTTTAACTCACGCATTCCGGCATCAACCAAAGGGTATCCGGTTTGGCCCTTGCACCAGGCATCAAACTCCTGCTCGTTGTTGCGCCATTTAATAGCATCGTATTTTGGTTTAAAACTTTCACTTACGACCCTGGGGAAATGAAAAAGAATCTGCATAAAAAACTCTCGCCAGATAAGCTCACTAAGAAACACAGAATCATCTGAAGAAAGCTGATCAATTACCTGCCTTATACTTATTGTTCCAAACCTTAAGTGAGGCCCCAAAAGTGAAGTTGAATAGAGTGATGGATAGTCTCTTGTTGTAGGATAATTTGTCAAATTATTAAGCTGAAAATCTTTAACTTTAATAGCCGAAGTTTCAAAACCAATGTTTTTAAGTGTTGGTATTGAACATTCAAATTTGTAAAAATTTGTAAACAGACTGTTTTTTAATGGCTTAGAATCAATTGTTTTAAATTTCTCTAACCATTTATTTTTATACGGAGTATAAACTGTATAGGGTTTGCCATCATTTTTATGAATATGACCAGGTTCAAAAATCACCTGATCTTTAAATTCAATAAGTTCGATGTTTCTTTTTGCCAACAATAACTTTATTGTCATGTCCCGCTCTATGGCGTAGGGCTCATAATCGCAATTAAGGAATACTTTAGCAACTGGATAATCGTTAATAAGTTGATTCCAAACTTCAAATGGTTTGCCCTTTAAAACCAATAAGCTGCTATTGATTTTTTTTAGCTTCGTGGTAATCAAAGCAAGCTGTTTGTAAATAAAGTTTACTCTGGCATCATCTGCAGGTAATTCTTGCAAAATTTGCTCGTCAAAAATAAACACAGGTAAAACGGGTAATCCTGATGATAAGGCATTGTGTAAAGCAATATTATCATCCAATCTTAAATCGCGCCGAAACCAAAATACTGCAACCTTCATTTACTTAATTGTTTAATTAACCCTCCAAAAACAATTCCGTGTAGAGGATAGATAGCATACCAATACAACCTTCCCCAAAGCCCTTTCGGCCTAATTGTGGCAGTTTGATATACTGCTTTATCTTTAAATATAAACTCAAGCCACGCTTCACCGGGCAGTTTCATTTCGGCAAATAACAACAAACGCCCTTCAGATTTATTTGCATACAAAACCCTCCAAAAATCAACCGCATCACCAACTTCTAATTTAGTTTCATGCGTTCTGCCTCTTCTAAGACCTACACCTCCAAACAATTTATCAATAAATCCACGAATACGCCATAACCAGGTTGCATAATACCAACCCGTATTGCCCCAATTCGCCACAACCGCTCAAGACTAGCTTCCTTATCAGCTAATTTCTTTTACGCTTATCCGTTAAACAACCGTAAGTAGGGACATATTAAAGCGGTTTTTATCCCTTACACAACAAACCACATGGTGGCTTTTACCTACCAATTCATGGAGTAATCGTTGACCAATATCCCCTGTTGCACCTGTTAAAAGAATGTTCATACACTAATTTGCGCTAGAATAAAAATTAGAATTGTTTAACAAACATAAAACATTGCTAATAGCGTTTTGTTCAATAAGTTTTTTATTAAAAAGGGCTTACGTATTTATACTGAAACGAGTTCAGCGATTTATTTTTATTAGCCTAATTAATCCTATTTAATACCATGGCAATCAGGTTTAACCCATTAAACGTCCTGAAAGGACAAGTAATTTCAGCCCGTGGCAACGCCACGGGAAAAAGCAAGGATGGCCTCGCATCCTGAAAGGATAAATTAACCATACTAAGCTGTCCCTTCAGGACGAATCAATCAATAAACTTCTTATCTCCCAAAACGTTGTACTTCGACACAGCTCAACAACCACCATTGGGTTGAATTAAGTGAGGCTTTCAGCCTTTTCTTAATAAAAAGTTTTAAATAAAAATTACTTTTGCGGAAAATTTATTACAAAAGATTGATGCAAAAGGAAAATACGCCAATTGAAGAGTGGTTAAAAAGAAAACAGGAAGTTAAAATACAAAACAAGAAATTAGTTAAGCGATTAGCAAAACTCAATGATAAAAAGCTAAAAGCCAGAACCTTAGGATTACATGAAGCTGCTTTTGAAAAAGTAGACTGTCTGGATTGTGCCAATTGTTGCAAAAGCATCCCTCCTATTATCAACGAAACCGATGCCCGACGAATTGCCAAGCACCTGGGCATGAAAGTTACTGAATTCAAGAACCAATATGTTAAAGTGGATGAAGATATGGATATGGTGATGAACCAGTCGCCATGTCCATTTTTGCAGGAAGACGATAACAACAAGTGCCTGATTTATGAATACCGCCCCAAAGCTTGCAGAGAATATCCACATACCGAAGACTTTGAATTTGTAAAAAACCTAAAACTGCATGCTGTTAATGCACGTTATTGCCCTGCAGTGTTTCATATGTTGGAAAATTTGAAAGCTGAGGGTTTGTAAAACACCCCAGGTCTATACAGTAGTTCCTTCAATTAATCATAATCATGAAAGGCGCTAAAGTAACTTTTGGTAAAATGCCAATGTTACCATAAAAGGCGGATTAGCCATTCAGGAAAGTGCTGATGTTGAATTTAATGGAAAGATTACACTAATTGAGGAAAGTGAAGACAAAAAAATACAGGAGGCAAAAACAAAACTCAGGAAGATAGATGAATAATTTATCCAGCTATTTCTTTTTATAGCTTATTGAAAGGCCCGCACCAGAATTATCAACTGTGGTGATATAATTAGGGTCAGTCTTTACGTTTTTCATAAAATCCTGAATTCCTTTTGACCAGGATTGCATTTTAATATTATGTGCCGTATAGCATCCACCCGGCTTAATTTTATCTTTGATATCATTAAAATAATTGTTGTACCAATCTTTATCTGCATCGCAAAACACAAAATCTATTGGGCCTTTTAGTTTTGGGACTAAATTGTGTGCATTAGCCAACCTGGCGTCAATATATTTTAACACGCCAGCCTTTTTGAAGTTTTCAAGTGCTTTTTTTCGGGTAAACTCATCAATTTCAATAGTAACCAATTTCCCTCCTGTTTTGCTCAAAGCCCAAGCCATCCAAATGGCAGAGTGAGCAGTATAAGTACCTATTTCAACAGCACTTTTATAGTGGTTTTTTATTATTAAATCGTACAAAAGCTTTCCATCGCTAACAGGCACATTCATTTCCTGCCATTTGCCTGACTGACTTGCTAAAAAGGCGCTCACTTTTTTATCTAATTCGGGATTTTCAATAAGTTTTTGAGCTTGCAAATCACTACACAATCGAAACAGCAACAAGCTCGTTACCAGTACATTAAGCCATATTCTTTTCATAACTAAAGTTTGTATAAATCTTGCACTTTCAATTACAGGTATTCATAGTTTTATACTGAACCGCTGTTAGTAATTGGTTTGCTTCACAAGCTTGCAAACCAAAACTGCCTGTCTTTCGGCATATACAAAGCCATTTTAAAATTTCAATTTACAATATTTCAAACTGGCTTAGCATACAAGTTAAGAAATATTATAAAACTTATTCAAATTCTATTTAGAGCAGATAAAATTGTTTCCTTAAAACGATATTACTTACATTTATTGTAAATTTGTTTATCAAATAAATTAATCTTAATTTAAAATACTCAAAATGAAAACCTTTACTATTGCCTTAATTGCTTTGTTATCCTTGCCATTGTTTGTATCTGGACAGAAAAAAATTGAAAATGAAACTGTCTACAGAAGAAGTTCACTTTATCCATTGATGATTGTGGAACCAAACCGAAAATATGCCGACATAATTCAAAAAACTTTTTTTGAATCGCCCATTCCTGATAAATTTAATAATCACATGCTTCAATCAAGATCGATTGATAATGGAATTCCGCCAGAATTAAAAAAAAGAGAGGAAAAAGTTAAAGCACAACAGGTGCATATTACCAACTATTTAAACACCAATGATATTGCAAAAAAAATGGTGGCGAAATGGTTTAACCGCAAAGCCAATGGTTGTTTTGATATGAATTTGATAGCCGAAAGAGGCTCGTATAATGCCACCGAAATGGACGTGGAACTTGCAAAAAGCACCAAGCGTGGAATGGCCCTGTTGGGTGATGCTGGTGAAGAACTGATAAAAAACACCTTTGTGGTAGTCAACGATTTTGATTATGTAAGCAAAGAGGAAGTTGCTGATAAAGTAAAAGCAGGACTTGGTTTACTTAAAGAAGTAGCAGAACTGGTTGCTGATGAAGAAATTGATATAGAACTAACTGAAGAAACTGTAACAACTTTTGGAAAAGGGTATGTGGTACGCACAACATCTTATTTGTATCAGCTTGTGTGGAACGATTCGGTGGCAGCTGTATTTTACAATGACTACTGGATAAGCGATGGTTCGCAGGATGAAGCAAGAAAGAAAGCTTTTGAAAATTCGGATATTTTTAAACTTAAACTGGTTGGCTGGGAAGTTGCCTGGGCCGATTTGCAATCGACCATCTACACCACAAAAAGTGAAGAAGATTTAATTACCATTGCTTCATTAAGAGCTATTGATGCCGTAATTGCAAAGTTGCAGAAAAAATACGAAGTATTCAGGACAAAAACGCCACTATATAAAATAGATCCGCTATCGGCAAAAATTGGTTTGAAAGAAGGCCTTGAAAAAGGTGACAAATTTGAGGTACTGGAACAAATAATGACGAAAGAAGGAAGGACTGAATACAAACGAAAAGGCATTATCAAAGTAAACAAAGACCATATTTGGGACAACCGATACATGGCTGGCGAGGCTGGAGACGAATCGAACCCTAAAAGTCAGCTGGGTTATACTACTTTTAAAGGTGGTGGCAAATACTACGAAGGGATGTTAATTAGGCAGATAAATTAGAAATTAGAAACTGGAAATTAGAACTTTGGCCAAAGTGAGTTCTAATTTCTAAGTTCAAGGTTCTATAATTGTGTAAATTTTTCGACATGTTCATTGGGCAATTTTTCAGTAAATAATGAGACTACAAACATTACCGAAAAATTCAACACCAAACCTTGAATGCCCGGGTTAATATCCCAGAATTTTGGAATGATTTCAAGGCTGACAAACAGGTTAAAAAAGAAACCTGCTAACAATCCGCAAACGGCACCGGCTTTTGTAATTCTTTTCCAGAAAAAAGTGGCGATGGCAAGAGGCAATAATTGCACAATTGAACCATATGCGCCTAATAGCAACGCAACAATGGTTTGTCCGCCAAAAATGGCAATAAAATAGGCAATGGCACCAAACCCTATCACCGACAAACGAATCCACAAAGTGGCCTGTTTATCAGAAGATTTCTTCTTTTTTAAAGGTTCAATTAAATCCTGTGCAAATACAGAACCGGCTGCATGCGTTACCGTATCTTGTGTAGACATGGCAGCAGCTAAGGCACCGGCTAATACCAACCCAATTACTATCGGATGAAAATCAAGGTTCATAATCATCCAGGGTAATATCCTATCAGGCTCTCCCAAATCCTGCGGCATTACCTGCATGATGCCGGCAAAACCAATAAACAATGTAGGAATGGTCAACAAGGCAAAAGTAGGATACATGACCACCGTTTTTTTAATTACACGTTCGCTTTCGGCAGTAAAAGCTTTCATGAAAAGTTGAGGCCACATAGCAAAACCCTAAACAGAAACTAATAAAGTACTGCTGTAGGCCGAAAAACTCATTTTGGTTCCGGGACCAATAAGCAAATGATTAGGCTTGTACTCGAGTATTTTCTGAAACATTTCAGTTGGACTCCCATACAAATGAAAAACAAGATAAATACCTAACGACCAGGCAATTATTATCATAAACATGCCCTGAAAAACATGGGTCCAGGCAACTCCTCTTACCCCACTAAAAAAAACATAGGCAAGCACCACTAAATAAGCAATTAAGGCACCTCCCCAAAAAGGGATACGTCCATTGGAGGCTATTTCGAAAATATAGCCACTGGCTTTCATCTGCAGGCCAATGTATTGTACAAAAGCTAAAAACGAAACAACAGCCATTATAACCGAAAGCCATTTTGATTGAAATCGGTTGCTGAATAATTGTGCCTGGGTAACATAACCAAATTTAATTCCGGCACGATGTGTTTTTGTGCCCCAAACCCACCAGGGAACCATTCCTGTTGCCGAAAAACCCAACATATAAAAAGCCGCAGCGCCTTTTGAGTAGGCCCAACCTGGCCCACCTAAAAATGCAAATGCGCTAAATATTGCTCCACCCATTAAAAAGTACATCACAAAAAAGCCTAAACTACGGCTGGCTGCTATGTACTCCACAACCGAAGATTTTTGCCCCCAACTGGCAAAACTTCCAAGAAATAAAACAAAAAATAAATAAATGAAAATAATGACTGTAATAACCAACCAATCCATCACCCCCTCTCCTTTCCTTTAGGTTTTACTTCGTCAATATAGTAGAGAAGTAGCAAGGAGATAAATTCAATAATAATTAAAGACACAATGACAAACATCGCAAAGGGCATTCCCATAATAATGGGTTCTACTTTATTAGCAAAAAGCCAATAAAATGCCTGAAGTAGTGTTATTAAAGTGAATATTATTATAAAAATGAGGTACTTTTTTTTCATTTGGTTCGATTAGGTATGGCTAAAAGTAGCGAATTATGAATAAAATTCAAAAAGCAGAAAATTTTACAATAAGCTATTTATAGTTTGAATGCTTTAATTAAATTAGCCTCTTAAAACAATTTATAAAATAACATAAAATGCATAAAAATATAAAAGTAATTGCTTTTGACGCGGATGACACACTTTGGGTTAATGAGCCCTATTTCCTTGAAACCGAAAAAGCTTTTTGTAAACTTTTAGCAAAATTTGGTTCGGAAAAAGAAGTGAGGCCATTGGTTTATACCTAAAGCAGGGCTATTCAAAAACCAGATGCTATGGCGTATATGAAAACATGAATACAAGTATTTGTTTTAGGAAAGAATTAACCCAATAAGCTCTTTTTTCACTACTTTTATCCATCAAATAATAACCTGTATTATGAACACCAACCAACTAACCTGCAAAAACTGTAGTTCTGACAACATTGATGAATTTTGCAGCCATTGCGGACAAAAAACATATACTAAAAGGTTTACTACCAAAAGTTTCTTGATAAAGTTTTTGAGTGCATTTGATATAGAAAAGGGCTTTTTTTATACCATAAAGAGGATATGTAAGCTGAACTCTGTCTGATATTATTTCACAAATAAATTCATTTTTTTTCGATTGACCAATTTTTAAAAACTTTTACAAGTAGATTTCAGGTTCTGTCAAGGGCGGCTGAGGCACGAAGCCGTTCATATACCC
>JBNKJW010000146.1:0-5584 GCA_050291445.1 Bacteroidales bacterium
GCTTTTGCTCTTGGTTTGAAGTAATTTTATCCATATTTTTTTGCACAAATATAAAAGGGCTATTGAAGGAAAACAAGATGTATAAGCCCGGGCGGATACTAATCGCGAACAATCTATCAAAAAGCAAAAGTCCCGTGTTTATATCGAAAGCTTATTAGCAGGAATTTAATACCAAACTGCTATCAAAATAATTAAAAAGGCTTTAGTATAACTTAGAGAACGAAGTGAACGTTCTCATGACCAAAGGGAATAATGCCGAAGGATTAGCATGTTAGGGAATTTTAATTTCCGTTACATGATAACCATTCGGTATGATTGATAGCTATCAGGAACTTTTCGACTGCTGCTTAGGGCGTCCCGATGCTAATCGGGAAGGTCGAGTGTTCAAGTCACTCTCTCGGTACACTGAAAACAACGCATTTACAATACTTTTTTGTAGATGCGTTGTTTATTTGCTAAAACAAATGCGAAACAATCCACAATAAAAAAGGTGCATACACAATTGTATACACCTTTTTTATAAATCTTCATAAGTTATCCCTTGTCATAGTTGTTTTTTCTGTGACTTAAAAAAAGTATTGACATCTATAATAGGCAAAATGGTTCTTTGCAGATAAGTGCCAGCATATTTTTCTATTAACACTCCTCTTGCAGTTGAAACTGAAGTTCCAATTAGCAGTTTGAGTAAACTATCTTTAACTTTGAAACCTTCAGATATTTCTCCTTCAATAAAATCCTTTAAGTTTTCTAGTTGAAAAATAAAGTTAATTACAAGGCTTGAAACCTCTTCTTTTGTCTCTTTAAATTTTGTTCTTACATCTATTGTAGTTTTTACTTCTCCTTTTTCGAAGTTGAAACCAAAAAGGGGGTTTATTGTGAATTCAAAATCAGTACCATCTTTGATGCTGTGAAGAGATTTAGGCTTATTTATATAAAATGAATCTGTTAATACACTGACTAGTCTCAGTCTGATCAGTTCAATTTCATTGATGTTATTTTCCATTACATTTCTAATTCATAAGGTGTGAATTCAGTTTCGGTTTCATTTCTCAAAGTTTCACCAGAAACATTCTCTTTACAAAATTCAACTTTCATAATTTTAGAACTTTTATCAATCAGTCTTAGATACTCATTAGCTTTCATGAAATCAAACTGGGGTACCCTATCAATAGCTAAAAGTAGTCGTACTAATTTCTTAGTACTATGATTGAAATTCCCTTTAAGCACTTGAGAAACATAGCTTTTTGAGAATCCTAATTCTTTTGCAAGCTCGGTCTGATTCAATTCTCTTTCTTCCATGTGTTTTTTAAGAACAAAATAAAGCTCATTTTGAATGTTTTCCATCCAATATTCTTCAGTTCTTATTAAGTCTTCTTTTTTGAACATTGTTGCTTTGGTTACTTTTGATTAAAATAGTCTTTCTTGATTTTCCTTAGTTTGCAAATGTCCTTTTTCTGAGTTTTTTTCATGCCTCCAAGAACAATTATTTTTCCAGTTCCGCTATCTTTAAAAAGATATAATCTTAAATGATCTGTTTTTAATTCATAGTCTTTGTAAGGGTCTTTTTTGTCTCTTTTTAATTCCTTGTATTTTGAAGGGGGAGTTTTCTCTCTTCGCCATTAGCTAAAACCAATAGTCTCGAATTTAGTTGGTTAAGTTCTTTCTTAAATCCTTTATATTTCTCAATAAATTCCTCAAGTCCACTTTTGTCATTAATAACTAGTTCAAATAACTCAACTTTACCCCCTTTTAAGGATTCTAATTCCTTTAATTCAAATTTAGTCATTTTTGTTTATATATTGCTAAACTCTTAGTGTTTTTTAACTTTGAAACTGGTAACTAAAAGTAAAAATTTGTACTATGGGGGTTATTTCACACTGCGAATATAATGGAAGTTTATAAATAACTAAACTTTTTTTGCAGAAAGATTTAATAAACCTGACAAAGTAATTTAAATAATAATTAAAACATGCATTAAATTATTGCTAAATGGCTAGGTGTCTTGATTCTTATTGTTTCCTTTAGCCTCTCTCATTTCTTTATATTTGTCAATGATCTGAACAGAGCTATTTTTATTTACTCTGGCTTTACCTTTCGTTGCTTTGTAAAATTTAATATATTTGGTTAACCATTTATCCTGATGTATTATGCTTGAACTCACCGGAAGTAACAATCGAATAATAGAAATTGACCTCACTAATGGAACATCAACTATTATTAAAGTTACAGATAAGGACCGAAAGCTGTATTTAGGTGGCAAAGGACTTGGTTTAAAATTATTGGCAGAGCGACTAAAACCTGGTGTGGATCCTTTAGGTGAAAATAATGTAATTGTCATAAATACAGGTGTTTATATGAGTAGCAATGTCCCATGCTCGGCTCGTTTTAATGCAGTAACTAAATCTCCATTAACAGGTATAATTGTTAGTTCTTCGTGTGGCGGGCCATTTGGTATGGCGCTAAAAAAAGCCGGATTTGATGGTTTAATAGTAAGAGGAAAAGCACATGAACCTTCAAAAATTATTATAAATGATAAAGTTGAGGTTTTATCTGCCGATAATTTGTGGGGCAAAGATACGCAGGAGACCCAAGAAGCATTAAAGCTTGATAGGTATTCGGGTGCCCTGGTTATTGGTCCGGCGGGCGAAAACAAGGTAAGGTATGCAAATGCCTGTTCGGGGCATCGTTTTTTAGGTCGTGGTGGGATAGGGGCTGTATTGGGCTCAAAAAACATCAAAGCAATTGTTGCTATTGGTAAAAAAATGAAGTTGAAGGGGATGGCAGACAATCAACTTCAAAAGGTGAAGAAAACAGGTACAAAATACATTAATAATAACAGGGTTACCTCAAAAGAATACCGGAATTATGGAACTAATTCACATGTAAAACAGTGTAACAAAGCCGGGATTTTACCTGTTAGAAACTTTAAAGATGGCTCACACACTGATGCACATAAAGTTTCAGGCGAATTGTATGCCGAAAAATATACTAAAAGACACAAAACCTGCAAGCCCTGTACAATTCTTTGTGGGCACGAAGGAGAATTTGAAGGAAAGAAAATGGCCATTCCCGAATATGAATCAACTGGTCTGCTCGGGCCAAACCTGGAAGTTTTTGACCCTGTAGCCATTGCAAAATGGAATGAGCAATGCGGAAGGTTAGGGCTGGATACCATTACCACTGGTAGTGTATTAGGCTGGGCAATGGAAGCTACAGAAAAAGGACTGATAAAATCAGATTTGAAATTTGGTTCTACACAGGAAGTTGAACAGGCAATTAATGATATTGCATACCGGAAAAACCTGGGCAACGACTTAGCTGATGGTACCAGAAAACTCTCAGAAAAATATGGAGGCAAAGAATTTGCAATTCATGTAAAAGGCCTGGAAATTGCTGCCTACGATCCGCGCGGTGCCTGGGGGCAAGGACTGGCCTACGCAGTTGCCAACAGAGGTGGTTGCCACCTTTCTGCTGCGGTTTTTGCAATTGAAGCTACACTTGGCTTTGTTAGTCCGTATACAACTATGTCAAAAGTTCGGTTTACGGATTATTTTGAAAATTTTTATGCAGCAATTAACTCCATGCATGGTTGTCAGTTTACAGCTTATGCTTATATGTTAGAGCCCTTTATTGTTAAACATACCCCAAAGTTTATATTGGGGCTCACCATGCAGTTTTTGCCACGTATTGCCCTTGCTTTAATGGATGTAAGTACTTACAATAAGTCGTTCGAAGCAATAACCGGAATTGCGTTATCGCAAAAAGAAATGTTGAAAGCAGGAAAAAGAATTCATCTTTTAGAACGTTATTTGAATACACTTGAAGGTGTTGATTATAAGATGGATACATTGCCGGGTAGGTTTTTAAATGAGGGTCGGCTGAGTGATAAAAAAGAGCGCAAGGTGCCATTGGAAAAGATGCTTAAAAAATACTATAAACAAAAAGGGTACGATAAAAATGGCATCCCCAAAAAAGAAGTTATGCAGAAGCTCGGTATTGATATCGCCTATGGTGAATTTGTCAGCTAGTTGCAAACTCTACAGCAGCTTTAGCATGTATTTCTGTAGTGTTAAAAACCGGAATTGATAAATCGTTTTGTTGAATAAGCAAAGGGATTTCTGTGCAACCTAAAATTAGACCTTCTATTTCATGCTGTTTAATCAGCTTCTCTGTGATTTGTACATATTGCTTTTTTGATTTTTCCAGAATTTCACCTTTGACTAATTCATTGTAAATTATGTCGCTCACTATTTTTCTGTCAGCTTCATCAGGCACCACAACTTCAATACCTTGTTGCTTTAATTTATTTGCATAGAAATCAAGTTCCATAGTATATTTTGTTGCCAGTAGCCCAACTTTTTTAATTGATTGTGCTTTGATTATCTTACCTGTTTCTACAGCAATATGAATAACTGGTATTTTAAGTTTTTCCTGAATATCATCATAAAACATGTGCATAGTGTTGGCCCCAATCAATAAACAATCAGCACCACTGTCTTCCAATTTTTCAGCTTCAAGAATTAACCTTTTGCTTAATTCTTTTTCAGAATGTGCTTGAATTGTCCTTATTTCATGAAAGTTGAAACTATAAACCAGCATTTTAGCAGCATGGATGCCACCCAGCTTTTTGTTAGTAAATTCATTAATTAATCGGTAGTATTCTAATGTTGAATGCCAGCTAACACCTCCCAATAATCCAATGGTTTTCATGGTTTTGTTATCAAATTTGTGAATGTGAAAATTACGATAAAAGTGTTAAATTTACTTGATTTAAAGGTCAGAAAATTTGCGTATTTGTATACTCGTTTATTTGTGTATTGATTTCCCCTTTTACCTAATATACTAATTTCCAATACACTAATCTCTAGTAGACTGATGGCACAAAGGTCTGTTCGTCCATAGGTGGTCTTACATACCCTTTTTTCTCAACTCTTTCGGGCAACTCTAATAATTCAGGTTTTACATCTTTGTATGGAATCATGCTTAAAAGGTGAGAAATGCAGTTTAGTCGTGCCCTTTCTTTATCATCAGCTTCTACTACATACCAGGGCGAAATCTTTGTATCTGTATAAGCAAACATCTCATCTTTAGCTTTGGAATAGTCAACCCATTTATTGCGCGATTCAATATCCATGGGACTTAGCTTCCATCTTCTGGTAGGGTCTTTAAGTCGCTGCTGAAATCGCTTTTCCTGCTCTTCTTCGCTCACCGAAAACCAGTATTTTATCAGAATAATTCCGGCACGAATAAGCATTCGCTCAAAATTAGGACATGCACGCAAGAAATCCCAATATTCATCATTGGTGCAAAAACCCATAACCCGCTCAACACCAGCACGATTGTACCAGCTCCTGTCAAACATAACCATTTCACCAGCAGCAGGTAAGTGTGGAACATATCTTTGAAAATACCATTGTGTCTTTTCTTTCTCGGTTGGGATACCGAGGGCTACGACTCTACAGATCCTAGGATTGAGTTTTTCGGTGATTCTTTTGATAACACCACCTTTTCCGGCAGCATCTCTTCCTTCGAAGATAACAACGACTTTGGCACCGGTCTCCTTGACCCAACCCTGGAGTTTGAC
>JBNKJW010000147.1:0-39741 GCA_050291445.1 Bacteroidales bacterium
TATTCTTATACATCTTCGCTTTGCTAAGTTTTCTCCCTTTGGTCGAAGATATCGCTTCGCTAAGTTGTAGCTAATGCACCTCTGACTTTTTCAGCAGGCCCTATTTAATGAAGAATATGAACTAAAACTGATTGAAAGCTATAAAGCAAGGTTTGAAAAAGAGGGCTTCAAGCCCTGGGGAATTAAGGTATTGGATGAAATAAAATAGTCGGCGGGGGGCTGTATCAAAACTAGATTTTGGACGCTGTACTTAGGCAAGTGGTATACTGAGCTTGCCGAAGTGCTCAGTATACCACACGTCGAAGTGCTCAATGTCCATCAAATAAGCAAATTTGTTATTTTGAATGATTGCAAATAGTAATCTAAGATGGAATATAGTTACCTTCTGGAATAATTGTCATATATTAATTAAATAGGTTTGTATTGGCACAAGAGAATAGAAATTTAAATAAAAAAAATGAGTAGATTTAAAAACAAGTTTTTGTTGGCAATTGTATTTGCAGTTTTAGTGATTGGCTGTAATGAAAATAGAATTTATGAAACCCATAAAAGTGGGTTTACAAATTACAGGTGGGATAAAACAAATGTGGTTGAATTTAAACCCCAAATTTCTAATGTTGAAGAAAACTACATGGTGTATGTTGCAATCAGACATGTATACGGATTTCAATTGAAGTCAGTAAAAGTGAGAGTCGAAATAAAATCGCCCTCAGGAAAAACAAGTAGTAAATTGTATGAGCTGAAAGTATTCAAGAACTCAAACGAATATATAAGTGATTGTGCTGGAGATTACTGTGATTTAGAAGTACTTGTTGAAAAAGATTTTAAGTTTGAAGAGCCCGGTGAATATGTCTTTTCGATTAGTCATGAAATGGATGTTGATCCTGTTCCAAACCTAATGCAAATTGGGTTGATTATTGATAAAAAGTAAGGGGTGTAAGCTGTTGAAATTGAGGTGGTTTGCTTTTGTTGATTTGGTGCTAATTCCCCGTTACACTCATATAATCATTTGTACAATGCCCAAACCAAAGAAAGGCCTGAAACAAAATCTATTGAATTAAAAGCTAAATAGATTCATAATCAAATGTCTAAATTTGTGTTTTGTGGTATTTATTTTTTTTCTGAATTGTAATTATTCATTGGTTTTACAACGATTTTTTCCTTGCAATAATAACAAATATAAATTTCGCACCCGCTACATGCAAAGCAATTAGCGCACGACTTACAATACCTTTTTGAGATTTCTTTTTTACAATAGGGGCATTCTAAATAATCCTTCTCCACTCTACTACTTTATTTTCCAAAAGAATAAGGGATAAAATTAGCAATTAAATTATAGCCTTTAAATTATATAGGCAAGTCTCATTTTTTTGGTAAAACAAGGTAAATTATAGCTCGATTTACTATAAACAGACCAATAGCTTAAGGTTGTGTTTTTTTTAATGTATGTGTCTTACAATATAAACTGCTTATTTGTTGATCTGTATGAATTATGAGAGTGATAAAATACGTGTTTAATAATTACTTTAAGTAACTAACTGCCTTTGTATACACGAATTTCTTTTAGTGTACTTTCAATCACCTGTTTATGAAAGCGGAATTTACGTTTTTAGTGATGTCTTTAAGTCTGTTGGGTAATACCGACTTTACTTTCAAAATAGTCCAATTTCGGCAAAGCCTTATTTGACTATTTTTAAGTAGCATCGGCATTTACCATTGTAATTTATATTTTGCTTTTGGACTAAAATATAAATGCAATTAGTATAAGAACGTTGCTACATCGCGTAGAATCTTGCAGAACTTTGATCAGGCATGCTTTTATTGTTAAGAATATTACTGGTAGTGAAATGCTTATGCCTGAATATATCAGGCAAAACGATAATATTAATTCACTTGCTACTACAGGTTTTGGCACCCAGTTTATTTATAAGTTGAATCTCAATCTGTAATATCCTAATCAAAAATTCGCCATTTTTGTCTCCTTCAATTATATTTGCACATTTTATGAAAAATAGTAAAAACTGATGGATAAAGAGAGCACTTTAAGGGATAAACTAGCCCTGTTAAGAACCAAATTAGCCAATGAAAGAACTATCCTTGCTTATGTAAGAACAGCCCTCTCATTTGTAGGTTTTGGAATACTTGTACTTCGTATATTTCCTAAACCTGAGTACTTTTATGTTGCTGTTATCTCAATTGTTTTAGGATGCATAGTAATGCTATTGGGCGTAATAAGCTATGCCAAGCACAAAAAGAAAATATCCTAAATTCTGCTAATTCTCTTTTTCTTTTTCTTTTTCTTTTGCTTCTTTTGCTTCCTTTTTTTCTTCTTTTTTTCTCTTCCTTTTTACCCTTTTGTCTTCAGGGTCGGCAACATAAATTGTTTTTCCTACATCAAATACTGAAAAATGGAGGTACCTTTTTGGGTTTTCGTGTATATCGCGCATTAGCCTTGACAGATGATACGAAGCATTCTCGATGTTTTGATACAGGGTGTCGTTGTTAAGTAGTTGAGATACAGTTCCTTCTCCTTTATTGATGGAAGTGAGTATTTCGTTAAATTGCAATAAGGCTGTATCGGCTTTTCTTAAGGTTGAGGCAATATCGGCTTTTGCAATTGAATCACTAATTGAAGCAAAATTTGTTAAAACCGTAGCTATTTTGTCGTTGTTGTTTTTAAGATTAGCAGTAATTGAATCAACATTAGTAAAAATCCGTGCAAGTTTTTCTTTTTCATTGCTTAATAAAGTATCAATAGCAAAAGTTGCATGCTCTAAATTTGCTACTGTTACATACAAGCTTGCAAAGGTTTTTCGCAGGTTTTCCTGTGTTTTTTCATTAAAAATTGAACGAACAATAATTATGGCTGAATCCAGTGATGCAATCAGGCTTTCGGCTTTGCGTTTTAATGGGGCAATTTCCATGTTTACCTGTTCAACAAGTGTTCCTTCAACAGCAGAAGAAAGGGTGTCTCCATCCTCATGATAATCCATTACTTTGCTTTGCAATATTCGGATGGCACGTGTGCCCATGATATCTTTACTAAATACTTCAGCTACAGAACCTTTTCTGATTTGATATTTATCATCAATCATGAACGAAACCACAAATTTGCTGATTGTGTCAGGTACGTATTCAACATCCATAACCTGGCCTACTTTAAAGCCGCTTATCAACACCTCGTTACCTGCGTCTATTCCATTAACATCTTTATAAACAACATAATAAATGTTTTCATCTTTAAACAAATTTATCCCTTTTAGGAAACTTACTCCCCAAATCAGCATTACAATTGCAATAACAATTAAAAATCCTATTTTGGTTATTTTAGATGCACTCATTTCTTTGGGCTATTTTTTTACATTATCAATCTTCAAATTTAAGATATTAATTTGCAGAATACCAATTAGAAATGTAGAAATCAATTTTTATGCCTTAAATATTGAATCATCTGCAGCGCTAAAACATGCCTTATAGCCCATATTTAAACATTTACTTTAATTAAATGATGTTAAAATGTTTTTAACTCATTAAGAAAGCATTACATTTGTGCCTCAAATTTATATAGGGTTGAAATATTATTTGTAAATTGAGACTTCCAAATACAATTATTTACATCTTGATTATATATTTATGGTACCAATTTTAGAAACCGATTACGCGCAAGTAACTTTAGATCAGGAAACAAGTGTTTTAAAACTAGCCTGGAAAATGGATTGTACAAGTGAAACCTATCATTTTGTATATGATAATATTCTTGATTTAATAAAGAAAACCAGTATTAAGTATTACGTTGCAGATATCACAAAGCTAAAGATGGTAGCTCCATCTGACCGAAAATGGCTTCAGCAAGAAGTTATTCCTAAACTTTTTGCATCAGGCATGGAAAAAATAGCGGCAATTGTTGTTGGTGATGTATACATTCAAAGACACATTACGCATATTAACAAAACAATTGAGGATGCAAAACCAATCAAGCAATTTGGTAATTTATCTGAAGCTTTGAGATGGTTTAAAGAAGAATAAGATGCATACTGCACTAAGTAAAAAGCTGGAGCCTATGTGTCCGGCTTTTTACTTACGTGTTGTTAGTAAACCTTTCTTACAGAGTCAATTACTGTTCCGTCAACCCATTTAATAACTGCCACTACTTCGTCGCTTAAATTTGGCTTTTCAGGCTTCCCACAGATTTTTTCAGCTTCTTCTTTTAATTCCTGAATGGTTTTAATAGGCAAACCCGAGCCTTTTACTTTTTCAAGCAGGTCTTTTCGTAGTGGGTTGATGGCAATCCCTCTTTCGGTAACAATCACGTCAATCAACTCACCTGGCCCGCAAACAGTTGTTACTTCGTCCCTGATTACCGGAATTCTGTCGCGAAACAGCGGAAGTGGAAGGATGACCGTTTTGGAGAACAAACAGTTTTGCCAACCACCAATACCATGAAGTAGCAGTCCATCGGAGTGGGTAACTACGTTACCATTGAAGTTAACATCTACCTCGGTGGCTCCCAGTATCACCACATCCACCATTCCAGCAAAATTGCCTTTGCTGTGGTAGTTGTAGCTTGTAAAAGGGCTTGTCCAGACGTGGTTGGCATTTTCGCCCATTGATCGAACACCTTCTAAATCAAATGTTTGTCCGTCTAAAATATATTCAACCAGGCCTTCTTCCAACATTTCAACCAGGTATTTATTACTTCCTCCTCTGGCAAAACGGGCTTTTATTCCACGTTCTTTCATAATTTCTTTAAAATACAAACTTACCGAAAGCGAAGTTCCACCAGCACCTGTTTGAAATGAAAAACCATCTTTGATAATTCCTGTTACATCACAAAATTTAGCAGTCATTTCCGCTAAAAGTAATCTGTCGGGACTTTTGGTAATTTGAGTAGTTCCGGAAACAATTTGTTCGGGAAGCCCGACTTTGTCCATCACCACCGTGTAATCAACATAATTGCCTTGTATTTGCCAGGGAATGCATGGAAATGGGACTATGTTATCCGTTACAATTATCACTTTATCAGCGTATTGCGAATCGGCCAACGCAAAACCCAATAAACCACTGGCCGAAGGGCCATAAATACCATTTGCATTTCCAAAAGGATCGGCAGTTCCGGCACCAATTACAGCTATGTCAACTTTTACTTCGCCATCCTGCACTGCCTGATACCTGCCCCCATGTGAACGTAGCACAGCAGTTCCTTTCATTTTTCCCTCAGAACAAAAGCGGCCAAGCGCCCCGTTCATGCTTCCTTCAATCCTGTTGATGGTTCCATTTTCAAGGTGCTTTATAATGGGTTCATGACAGGGAAATGAAGCTGATGGGTACCACCTTAAGTTTTTGACTCCCAGTTCACTGGCAATGTCAAAAATCTGGTTGGCAATTAAATCACCATTCCTAAAATGATGGTGGGTTGAAATAGTCATCCCATCTTTTAACCCGGCTTTTATAAGCGCTTCTTTTAGTGATGCTACTGTTTTGTTGCCATCAAGCGGGTAATCTGCGTTCGACGGAATTTTAGGGGCGTGTTTATTTCCTTTGGGTTTGTATTTTCCGACACCCTGAAAAGGGATTTGTTTTTCTCCGTTTATTTCGGTTGGCACTAAGCGGCCTATTGCGTTTTTTATTAGTTCCATAATGTTTTTTTGTTGATATTGTATAGATGCACGGCCGTGCGTCTATACAATATCATTATGCATTTTTCCAATTATTTTCAAGCAATCCTAAATTAATCGCAAGTTTAATTATCGTCTCAGCCCTTTTTACTACTGGTGCATCAATCATTTTAGTGCCAATTGAAACTACTCCCAGGCCTTTAGCCTTTGCATTTTCAAAAGCCAGTACAATTTTTTTGGCCTTTTCAATTTCTGCTTGTTCAGGCGAAAAGTTTTTATGAATAACAGCAATTTGGCGTGGATGGATACATCCCATTCCTTCAAAACCCAATGATTTTGAGTTTTTTACATTTTCTGCAAGTCCCTCCATATCAGCTACATCTGAAAAAACGGAATCAATAGGTTGAATTTTAGCAGCTTTACAGGCATTTACTAAGCGTGTTCTGGCATACAATGATTCATGTCTACCTTTTGTTCTTCTTACCCCTAAATCAGCTGTGAAATCTTCCAAACCAATAGCCATGGCTACAACGTTTTCCGATGCTGTTGCAATTTCATATGCTTTTTCAACACCTAATGCGCTTTCGATAATGGGCATGTAATAAATTGGATAAACAAATCCTTTCGTTTTCATTAAATTTTCGATTGCTTCATCCACCTGTTTTATTTGTCCTGCACTCTCGCATTTCGGGATTAAAATTAAGTTGACATGATGAGGAACCACAAACTTTAAGTCTTCCAGGCCTCTAGGTAACTGGTTGATTCTGACCATTCTTTCAGCACCATAAAAATTAATTCCCCTAAGCGCATTTCTTACTAAATACAGCGCTTCCAGTTTTTTGTCAGGCGCAACAGCATCTTCCAGGTCCAAAATAATACCATTTGGTTTATGAATACCAGCATTTAGCATCATTGCCGGTGTATTACCCGGAAGGTACAATCTTGAAAAACGAAATTGTTCTTTAGTTGAAACCGTTTTGTTTTCCTCAATAATTTCAGGAAGCAATTCTTTGTTGGTATCAATAAGCTGTTTTACAGCATGTTCTATCCTTGCCTGCATTACCAAAGACAATGCACCTCTGTCCTGAACACTCAGTTTAGCATTTTTAATTTCAAAAAATGACAGGGCATCCATGCAAAGCTTTTTTATCGATTCGCCATAAAGACTGCTGACCTTACTTTGTATATCAAGTTCTATCCCGCCTTCTTTTTTTAGTTCAAGAGTAACAAGGCAGTCAGAACGGACTTTGTCGCCAATGTTGCCAGCTGTTACTTGTTTATTGTATTTTTCCATATAGGTTGATATGAGATGTTAGATTTGAGACAATTAGAAAATCAAACGAGAATAGTTGCGCCTGATAATTTATTATATGACAAAATTACTAAGGAAAAATGGTATAAATATGGGGTGTTTTATGATTGTTATCAGGATTTTATGCTGAATTTTAAATTATGGACTGAGAATTAAAAATGGAGTAGGGTGAAAGTTATGGTAATTTAAATCACCTGATATTTCCAACCTTTTTTCGTATGATAGTTTTAAAAATGTTTTATTACACAAAGAGTGTAAAGCTATTGTTGTGTCAATACTATTTTGACGGTATAAAAACCGCTAAGCGGGTCTGATTATAAATGCTAAGTATTAAAATAAGCTAATTAAACAACTTAAGAACCCGCTAAGCGGATAATTTCAACCGTCATTTAGATGTGACATAACACTAGTAATTAGTGAAATAATCCTGATATTTACCTTTCTCCATTTCTTTATTAAATGCAATGCCAACTTTTTCAATTATCCGTTTACACTCCTTCGAGTCTTCATCAAAAAGATATTTTGAAAAATGGACACTCTTCTGCTTTTCAAAATAGCCAATTGCAAATGTTAAATCATTGTAAATGAGATAGATGTTGTCATCCTTGGCCTCCTTTTTTTCTATAAAATCACTGTCATTCAGCTGGAGCAACTCTTTTGCAAAATCGGATAATGCCTGCATCATCTCTTTTTTTGCAGGATGAAGGTTAAAGTAATTACCATCCTTGGAGAATCGGCCTTGCCAATAAGGCAATTGCTCAAATCTTTTCTTTTTTAGTTTGAACAAACCACCATCCGTTTTTTGCCATTTGAAAAAGGTATTGAACCAAGTTTGGTTGATATCATGGATATCCTGCATGCGGGTATCTGTTTGGTCAAAGGGAACCACATAGGCCTGATCGTTTTTATAATCAAAGGAGAGCAATGCATAGTCATAGTCAGTAGCATTTAAAATTTTACATCCAACAAAAACTACTTCCCTTTTATCAGGAGAAAAACCAATCACCTTTAAGGTATGATAATCATCTAATGAAGAACTGTATATATTAAATGGATAGTAGTTAAGGTTAGCCACTTCCAAAACAGCACTTTCGTTGACCAAAAGGTATTGACCACCTTCTAAAATATTTGTAGACTCGACATCTTTTGAAATACTTACTTTTAGGTTTGAACTCGGTTGTCCACCTATTGAATCCAGCCATTGAAGGCTAGCAAATCCAGAAGTTTGTTCGCAAAGCAACCTTAATTTTAGTTGCTTGTTTTCTTCAGTAATTAAATACATATTTTGGCTACCTGCTATGATTGCAGATTGAGAGGCATCTTTAAGTATATAAGCCTTCCACAAATAGGGCAAACCAGTATTTTTTTCTAAACCTACCGGGAAAGTAACTGCTTGGCCCTTATATAAAACATTGTATCTTGTTGACTGATAGGTAACAAACCGTCCATAATTTGGGTTGAAACGCTTGTTTCCGCTTGTTGTTTTTTGAATCGTAAATGGCGGGTAATCAATATTTTCAATAACTGCTTTCTTATTTTTGCAGCCAAAAAACGAGAAGAAGCTAAATAAGCCCATAAATGCTATTGGTTTTATAATGAGGCCAGAGTTCATTTATACCGAACCGCTGTTAGTAATTGGTTTGCTTCACAAGTTTGCAAACCAAAACTGCTAGTCGATCGGCATATACAAAGCCATTTTAAAATTTCAATTTATAATATTTCAAACTGGCTTAGTGTAAATTCACCTTTTCATCATCTTGCTAATCATATCCCACTCCTCGGGTTTTACTGCTTCCAAAAAATTAAACTCCCCAGCACCACCCAGCCATTCACCGCCATCAATGGTAACCACTTCGCCAGTCATGTAGCCTGAAAAATCAGAAGCTAGGAAAGTTGCTAAATTTGCCAGTTCTTTATGCTCTCCTGTGCGCTTAAGTGGAATTCGTTTGATTAGTTTTTCAGCCATTTTAGGATCAGGAAGTAAACGTTCCCAGGCACCTTTGGTAGGGAAGGGGCCAGGAGCAATGGCATTCAATCGAATATTGTATTTGCCCCATTCAGCTGCTAATGAGCGGGTTAAGTTGAGTACGCCGGCTTTGCTAATGGAGGATGGTACCACGTAACCAGATCCTGTACTGGCATATGTGGTTACAATGCTTAGAATATTCCCCGGCTGTTTTTTATCTATCCAGTATTTTCCCAATGCAAGGGTGAAATAATAAGTGCCACGCAGCACAATGTCCACAATGGTGTCAAAAGCTTTGTAACTAAGCCGTTCTGTAGGGCTAATGAAGTTACCCGCTGCGTTGTTCAGCAAAACATCAATTTTGCCAAATTTCTCATCAGCAAAGGCAATTAGTTTTTCAACATTTTCTGCATGGCGCACATCAAGCTGATATGGAACAACTTTATTGCCGGTAGCCTGACTGATTTCGTTGGCAGTTTTTTCCAGTACTTCTATTTTTCGGCTACAAATCATTAGTTTTGCACCTAATTCCGAAAATTTTGTGGCCATTGATTTGCCTAAACCGGTTCCTCCGCCAGTTACTATAATTACTTTATCTTTTAAAAGATTTTCTTTGAACATGTTTTTTGATATAGTTAGTTTGTATAAAGATAAGGTTTTTTTCTGTTTTAGCTTTGATTTCATAAATAGAACAATTCTGTTTAAAATTTTGAAAAATAGTAGGCTGAAGGCCTAACTTAATTCAACCCAACGGCAACGCCTTGGGATAAAAGGGATGTTGGTTAGTCCCCAATCGTCCTGAAAGGACAGCTTAATACGGCTTTTTAATCTATCCTTTCACGATGATACTAAACAGGCTTCTATTCCCGAGGTGCTGCCACGGGCTGAAATTAATTGTCCTTTCAGGACGATTGGAAAAATCATTTAAAACCTGGATTGACCTGGATTTTACAATGCCACAAGTGGAAGTTTTAGATAGTTTTTCTATTTTTGCTTCCTTAGTTATAAAAGCGAAGGAGTTTTACGTGAAGAACATTAAAGAAAACATAAAAGAGCTGTTTGAAATCTGGAGTGGAGAAAGTACTAAAAGCTTGGAAGCATTGCCCGAATCTGGTTCATACAGAAAATATTACCGGGTTTATGGGAATAAAAAACAATGTATTGCTGTTTACAATGAAGACAAGAAAGAAAACACTGCTTTTGTTGAGTTTTCGAAGCATTTTTACAGCAAAGGTCTGTCTGTTCCTGCAATTTTAGCCGAAGACAAGGATAACTTTATCTACCTGCAAAATGATTTAGGTGATACAACACTGTTTGAGTTCATTGAAAATGTTAGAAAAGGAATAATTTTTCCTGACGAATTGGTCGATTTGTTGAAAAAAGTGCTGGATGAATTAATCCGTTTTCAGGTGCTTGGCACTGAAGGGTTAGATTACTCTGTTTGTTACCCACGCGCCGCATTTGATAAGCAATCAATGATGTGGGATTTAAACTATTTTAAGTATTATTTTTTAAAGCTGGCAAAAATACCTTTTTACGAGCAGGATTTAGAAGATGATTTTCAAAAGTTTACCGACTTTTTGCTTAAAGCTGATACCAATTATTTCCTTTATCGTGACTTTCAATCGCGAAACATCATGATAAAAGATGGAAAGCCTTATTTTATTGATTATCAGGGAGGAAGGAGAGGGGCTTTGGCCTACGATTTAGCCTCCTTATTGTACGATGCCAAGGCAGATATCCCACAGGAAATAAGAAATGAACTACGAAAATACTACATTAGCCGATTAGCTGATTATGGCATTGATGGAGAGGCTTTTGAAAGGCATTATTTTGGCTACGTTTTAATCAGGATAATGCAGGCTATGGGGGCTTTTGGTTTCAGAGGCTTTTACGAAAAGAAGACGCATTTTTTGCAGAGCATTCCTTATGCTGTTCAAAATTTAGAATATTTGCTTGATACTGTTAATTTGCCCATTGAAGTGCCTGAACTTTGGAAAGTGCTTCGCTCTTTAACGCTATCGGAGGAGCTAATGAAGTTTAAGGATACAAGTGGCAAACTAACCGTAAATGTTTTTAGCTTTTCGTATAAAAAGGGTATTCCTAAAGACGAATCGGGAAATGGAGGAGGCTTTGTTTTTGATTGTCGCTCAATTCATAATCCGGGGCGCTATGAGCAGTATTTTAAGTTGACTGGAAAGGATAAGGATGTGATAGATTTTTTTGAAAAGGAAAATGAGATGGAAGATTTTTTGCAAAATGTTTTTCCTTTGGTCGATAACTCCGTTAATAATTATAGTAGAAGAAATTTTAAGAACCTGATGGTGGCCTTTGGGTGCACAGGTGGGCAGCACCGATCGGTGTATGCTGCTGAACGCCTGGCTGTTCATTTAAAGAAAAAGTTTGATATTGAGGTCGTAGTTACACATCGTGAACAGAGCTTTTAGTTACAAGAAACGAGGGCTTCGACAGGCTCAGCGGCCAGCAACTAGCAACAAATTTCTAATTTCTAATGTACTAAGTTCTAATATATGAGAGCAATGATACCTGCTGCCGGAATAGGTACCCGGCTAAAGCCACTAACCAACAATAAACCTAAAGCATTGGTTGAAGTACAGGGTGCACCAATGTTGCAGCACGCAATAAAATACCTGATTCGGTTTGGCATTAAAGACATAATTATAAATGTTCATCATTTTGCTGAGCAAATCATTGAATTTCTGGAAAAAAACCAGCATTTTGGCATTAACATTCAAATATCTGATGAAACTGACTTGCTGCTTGATACAGGTGGAGCAATAAAGAAAGCTGAGCACTTTTTCAACAACAAACCATTTTTAGTTTACAATGTTGATATTTTTACTGATATAAATATTGGTGAACTGATTAATTGCCATGAAAACAGTGATGCCCTGATAACTATGGCTGTAAAGGAACGTAGCACTACACGTCCCATATTATTTGATGAGAATTTGAATCTTTGTGAATGGAGAAATGTTGTAACCGGAGAGAAAAAAAGCTGCCGGAAGCCAACTGGCGAATTAAAACCATTTGGATTTAGTTGCGTACAGGTTATAAATCCAGAGATATTTGATTTAATAGATAAGGAAGGCCCTTTTCCAATTATCCCGTTTTATCTTGACATTGCCGCAAAGCACAATATAAAAGCATATGTTCATAACGAATCTACATGGCTGGAAGTTGGCAGGTTTGAAAATATAGCAGAAATAAACGCTAAAAAGCTTGATTTTCTAAATGTTAGTTAAAAGTAAGGTTTAGCTGTTGTTTGTAGCTATTTTAATTTATTGGGTTATTGGTCATTAGGCATTAGTCATTAGTGAAGAATTTAATGACCATTGACAAATGACTTGTTTTTCAAACATCTCTTCTTCGCTAAACGAAATTGAAAAGAATTGGTCATTAAACAAAACATAATTCTGAGAAATTAAAGTTTTAAACCATATTATCTGTTAATCACAGTTTAATTCTGCTTTGTCCTTTGTATAATTTATTTATTTGGGGATAGTTGGCCATAAAATTTTTGTGAATAAAATCGATTGGAACATCCTCAAAATGCCCATAATCTTCAAGGTATTCCATAAAAATGTTCCCGGCCTTATCATATTCATGAAAAATAGAGTCATTTTCGCCGTCAAAATCCAGGGGCGCAATGTTGTAAATTCTGCACAACTCAATATTAAATGCGGGCGATACTTTTAACCATTTTCCCTCAATAAAAACATCAACCATTCCATGGGGGCTTAGCTCATTAGTCCCAAACTTTTCAATCAACCTTTCCACACCAATGTGGTTTTTCACCTTTGCTAAATGCATCCGCGCCGGAACACCCACTGCACGTAAGCAAGCAGTTAGTAATATCGATTTTTCAATGCAATGCCCCTCTTTTTTCATCGCAATTGTACTTGCTTTGTAGCATTCTTTTTCAAAACAAATATGATAAGGGTTGTATCTCCAGCCATCTCTTACCTTTAGGTAAATTTGGATGGCTTTTTGTTTATCTGTAAGTGGCTTTGAGTTATATTCTGATATAAGTTGCTGAATTTCCGGATGTTCATAATCCAGAAATTCAGTTGATTTTAAATAGTCCATTTGGTTTTACAAATTCTCTAAAATAAAATTAGTCATCATGGTGTACAAATGGTAGCGTGTGTAGCCACCATAGATTCCATGATTGCGATTGGTGTAATAAAATTGTCGAAATTGTTTGCCAGCTTGCACCAATGCTTCCGACATTTCCATTGAGTTTTGCACATGTACGTTATCATCAGCAGTGCCATGAACCAGCAATAATTCACCTTTTAACTTATCTGCATGGTTGATTGGTGAATTATCATCATAACCACTGGCATTATTTTGTGGTTTGCGCATGTATCTTTCGGTGTAAATATTGTCGTAATACCTCCAGTTGGTTACAGGGGCTACAGCAATACCTGCTTTAAAATAGTCAGCACCCTTGGTCATGGCCAATAATGTTTCAAAACCGCCGTAACTCCATCCCCAAATGCCAATTCTTTTAGCATCAACATAAGGTAAGGTGCCTAAATATTTTGCGGTTTCAATTTGGTCAATGGTTTCGTATTTGCCCAGTTCTTTGTAGGTTATTTTTCTAAAAGCTTCGCCTCTTGCTCCGGTACCGCGTCCATCAACGCAAACTGTAATGTATCCTTTTTGAGCTAACAATTCATACCAGCCAAAGCTCCAACTGTTTCTTACTGACTGCGAATTAGGCCCCGAGTATTGGTACATCAGCACCGGATATTTTTTATTTTTATCAAAATCAGGTGGTGTTACCATCCAACCGTTTAACTCATCGCCATTAGATGTTTTAAATTTAAAAAAGGATTTATTCACACCACCATATTGTTTTACCTGCTCAGCAAGGCCACTGTTGTCTTTCAATACCCTTATTTGTTCGCCTTTTGAATTATGCAGGGTGACAAAAGTAGGTTTGCTAATACTTGAAAATGTGTTGATGTAGTATTTAAAACCATTGCTAAAGTTTGTGCTGTTGGTACCTTCCTCTTTGCTGAGTTTCTTTTTCTTTTTGCTCTTTAAATCAGTTACATACAGGTCTCTGACCAATGGTGATGCTTCAGCAGATGTGTAATAAAACAATCCGTTTTTTTCATCGTAACCTTCAAAATCAGTCACATCCCAGTTGCCTTTTGTTACCTGGGTTTCAGATTTTCCATCAATTGAACGATAGTAAATGTGATTAAACCCATCTTTTTCGCTGGTATAAATAAAGTTTTCACCATCTTCAAGGTAGGTGATATTGTCAAACATATCTGTTTCGATGTAATACTTATTAGTTTCGTCGTAAATCACTTTGGTTTTACCAGTTGCGGCATTGGCAAATAATATCTCAAGGTGGTTCTGTAATCTGTTTAAGCGCAAGATGCTCAACTGGTTATTGTTTGTAGTCCATTTTATTCGGGGAATGTAAATATCCTTTTCGGTTCCAATGTCAGCTTTTACCGTTTTACTGGTTTTTAAATCAAAAATATGAACTGAAACCACCGAGTTATCTTCGCCTGCTTTAGGATATTTCCATTGTCGGTTTTCCGGGTAAAGTTGATTGTTTTCAAGTTTTGGCACCAGGCCAGCAAATACGGTCATATCAAAAGTTTTTACTTTCGATTCGTCAAAGCGGATGTAAGCAATTTTAGTTCCATCAGCCGACCAGTCAAATGCTTTGCTAAAGCTAAATTCTTCTTCATACACCCAGTCAGGTACTCCGTTGAGTACTTCATTTTTTTTGCCATCAGTGCTTACCTGAATTTCTTTATCAGTTGCCAAATCTTTAATATAAATATTGTTTCTCCAGGCAAAAGCAACCTTAGAGCCTTCCGGCGAAAAAGTAGCCAGTTGCTGCTCTTTTTTATCCGATAATGGGCTTACTTTTTTCGTGTTTATATCGTAGATATAATTTTCGGCAGTATAAGAATGTCGATAAATAGATTTTACATTTGTTTCAAGCAGTAACTTTGTTTCATCTGCGCTAAAGTGATAATCTGAAACACCAGTTAGTTTCAAATCGCTCACTTTTAATATCGTATCTACCACTTCGCCAGTTTTATAGCTGTACTTTACAATGGCCTGATTCCGTCTGCTATAGGTAGTGTAGTGCAAACCATCGTTCATTGAGCGCAAACCATAAACACCACTTGCATAAAAGGTGTAGTTTAACCATAGGTCTTCAATGGTAATTTCTTTTACTTCTTGTTGCGAAAAGCTTGTTTGAAATGTTGCAGTAACAAGCATTAATGCCAAAAAAATCTTTTTCATAGTAGTATATCAGTTAAAAATTTGAACTTAGGACTTAGAACCAGGAACATAGAAATTAGGTTCTTTTTTATTTGCATCAATAATATTGCTATTTTTACAAAGTTCTTAGTGTCAAATGTAGGTAAAAAAAGCTTTTTTTGTAAATTTACCTAATAATTAAGATTGATAAACAAGAAAGGATAATACATGATTTCAAAAGTATACGATCGTTTTATAAGATATGCGAAAATAGATACCCAATCAGACCCTGAGTCTGAAAGCTGTCCGAGCACAAAAAAACAATTCCATCTGGCAAAAGAGTTGGTGAAGGAATTAAATGGTATGGGCATGCAGGATGTTACCATGGATGAAAACGGCTATGTAATGGCTACCCTGCCTTCAAATGTGGAGCATGATGTACCGGTTATTGGTTTTATTTCACACATGGACACTTCTCCTGATTTTTCAGGAAAAGGCGTTAATCCTCAGGTGATTAAAGACTATGATGGGAAGGATATTGTGTTGAATAATGACCCGCTGGTAGTATTATCTCCGGTTGATTTTCCTGAATTACTCAAATACAAAGGGCAGGATATTATTACTACAGATGGTACCACACTTTTGGGTGCTGATGACAAAGCCGGGATTGCTGAAATTGTAAGTGCTGTGGAATATTTGTGCGAGCATCCCGAAATTAAACATGGACCTGTAAAAATAGCTTTTACACCCGATGAGGAAATTGGTCGTGGTGCTGATAAATTTGATGTGGCAAAATTTGCAGCCAATTTTGCTTATACTTTAGATGGAGGAGAAGTTGGGGAGCTTGAATATGAAAATTTTAATGCCTCAATGGCCAAAATTAAAGTAAAAGGGAGAAATGTGCATCCTGGTACTGCCAAAAACCAAATGATTAATTCTATGATGATTGCCATGGAGTTGCAAGGCATGTTGCCAGTGCAGGAGCGTCCGGAATATACGGAGCATTACGAAGGTTTTTTTATGCTGGTGGGCATAAACGGTACGGTAGAAGAAACAACCATGCAGTACATTATTCGCGATCATAACATGGCAAAGTTCCGAAAGAAAAATGTGCTAATGGAAAATGTTGTAGAATTCTTGAATGGCAAATACGGAGAGAGCACAGTTGAGCTGGAATTAAAAGACCAGTACTACAATATGAAGGAAAAGATTGAGCCCCAAATGCACATTGTTTATACTGCCGAAAAAGCCATGAAAGCGCTTGATATTAAGCCAATTATAAAGGCAATCAGAGGCGGTACTGATGGCTCAAAATTATCCTTTATGGGGTTACCCACCCCGAACATTTTTACAGGAGGCCACAATTACCACGGAAAATTCGAATATGTTCCTATTCAATCAATGGAAAAAGCGGTTCAGGTAATTTTAAAAATTATTGAATTGTATACAACAGGGGATATTTATTAGTGCCATGTCAAGGCTAGTTTGTCAGGTGACAACCTCTGACAAGTGCACCAGCCGGGTGTTGTCACCTGGCTAATTACCAGAAATATCAAATTTGACTTAACACTAGTTCAATATTCCTACCATTGTTGGTAATGTTAGTAAAGGCAAGATGTCTTTGCTACTAACAGCGGTTCGGTATAATAATTCCTCGCTGCCGCGCAATTACTCGCTATTGCTGCGTGAGAGAAGTTTCATCACGTGTGCATCAACTATCAAATCAAATTTTATTGTTTTTCCTTTTCTTCATTATTGTTTTTTGTCTTTGCTTCGTTGCCACGTGAAGGGATTAGCGCGGTGGTGGGTTATCGTAGTAACATACTGCTTTTATTTCAAATCTAAGATAAGGTATAAAAGCAATAACCCAAATTGATTTCGGCTAATATACCCTCGCAACTACTTAACAATCACTACGTGACAAAAGGTTTAAACTTCTGTGATACTTTTGTGATAGTACAATATGACCTTTGAGAAAACTAATAATTATAATATCGTATCACATCTTAACGCTAAAAAATGAAAACATTCAATTTTGTTTTATTCACTGCACTTGTATATTTCTCTAGTCAGACAAGTGTTCCGGCCCAAACTGTTCTTAATTATTCGTTGAATAACATTGACGGTAATGAAAATGAATTATCCGAAATCTGGGGCGAAAAACTAACTGTACTTGATTTTTGGGCAACGTGGTGTAAACCCTGCCTGAAAGCCATTCCTGAAATAATTAAACTTTCAAAGGAATTTGAAGGTTCAGGAGTTAATTTTATTGGAATTAATGAAGACAGTCCGCGAAATAGTTCCAAAGTTAAACCGCTTGCCTTTTCATTGGGAATTAATTATCCGGTTTTACTTGACAGTGAACAGGAATTAATGAACGATTTATTGGTCAACTCTCTACCCACCTTATTAATATTTAATAAAAACGGTGAGGTTGTATTTACGCACATTGGCTATGCCGCTGGCGATGAGCAAATTATTAAAGAAACCATTAATAAATTACTCAATGATTAAAAGGTATTCAGTCTTGTTATGTATTGGTTTTTTCTTGTATCCGGCAAATTCAATATTTGCACAAGGAAAACTCAGGGGCTCTAATTTATTGGAATATCAGTTGGGAAACATTCCTTCATTGCAACCCGAATACCAATCATCATTATACGATCAACTTAATCTTTCGTATAAATACAAGTTATTCACTTTACAAACCCGCATAGAACAATATTATCCATCATTTGCAGATGATTTGGGGTACAAGGCGATAAGCCAGTATCGTGCCCAATACAAAGGCAAAGATTTGACAATAGCGGTAGGAAATGTTCACACTACATTTGGAAAAGGCTTATTATTAAGAACCTATGAAATTCCGGGTTCTGTTTGGGAAAACAGAGGCTACCGTATAAGGTACGGTTTTTATAAAGATATTGAAGGTGCTGAAATTAAGTATCAATTAGGCAGGTTTAAAATAAAAGGCGTTTATGGCAATATACTGGATGTTGCTTTGCCTCCCACTCTTGACAATAAGGACAGAAGACCAGATCTGGTACAAGGAACTGAACTTAGTTATCAGCATAAAAAACTGGTACTTGGGGCTATTTATATGAACCATAAAAACGCTGCAATAAATGATCATTTCAGTTCGGCTTATGTTAAAGCCGGATTATTTAAAGATTTATCTGTTTATGGCGAATTCGCATTTAAATCCGGCTCGGGTACAAACCTGACTTTTAATAATGACAGTGCTTATGCTGCTTATTTTAGCCTTAATTATACAAAAAGAAACCTGGGCTTTAGCATTGAACTGAAGGATTATAAAAACTTCTCCATTGGGGCAGGTATTACTGATCCTCCAACATTGGTAAAAGAACACCCCTACAGACTTTTAAACAGAGGTACACATGTTCCGGTTTTAACCAATGAACGAGGTTATCAAATAGAAGTATACTATAGATTGTCTAACAATAGTTTACTGACATTTAACCATTCGCTTTCAGAAAATATGATATCGGCTACCAACTCGCCAGTATTTAAAGAGTTATTTGCTGAATACCAGTTTGATATAGGCAGTCAAATAACTACGCATGTTTTTATCGATTATGCCAGTGATCCGTTTACCAACGAGGTAAACAGGTATGCTTCCGGATTTTTAATAGATATCGATCACAATAAGCTGAATTCAACATTTGAAACACAATTGCAGTTTGTTGAACGTGAAAATACCGAGACAATAAATTTCAGCAACCTGTATTTTTCCTACACATTAGCTCTTGGTTCAAAATTGAGTACTTCTGCTTTACTTGAAATAAGCAGTGACCCTTTTTTACTTAACAATGATGAAAAAAATATACTGTACCCGGGCCTTGGTATTGTGTACAAACCAAATAATAAAAACAGTATCAATCTTTTTTATGGCAAACGTCGTGGCGGACCTGCATGCAACTCAGGAGTATGCTATGATGTACTGGATTTTCAAGGATTTGAACTTCGAATTTCATCACACTTTTAGAATATAAAACCCTCACTGAGGGGGGGATTGCAGAAATCTAACTGCATCATAACAAGAATGTGGTTAATTATCAAATACTTAGTAATAAATAAAACAAGTGAAACTATGAAAACTAAAATGATTTTTTTATCAATAGCACTAATAAGCACTTTATTTTATCAAACAAACTCACGTGGGCAAGGAGTGGGTGAGGTAGCACCGGATTTTACACTTTCGACCCTGGGTGGTTCGCAATTTAATTTAGCTTCAAAGTCAGGTAAAGTTGTATTCCTTTTTCTGTTTGGATATGGTTGTCCACATTGCTTGGCAAATGGCAACAATACAGAAGGTGTTTATAATGAATTTAAAGGAAACAGCGATTTTGTGGCACTTGGTATTGACACCTGGAATGGTAACAAAGCTGGCGTTCAAAATTTTGTAAGTGAAACTGGTATTACCTATCCTGTTGCACTTAATGGTTCAGATCTTGAATTGTCTTACAGTACCACCTATGACAGAATTATTGTAATTGATAAAGAAGGTATTATTCGCTATAAATCAACAGCCAATGCAACCGCTTCAATTGTAAACGAAGCTAAGCAGGTTATAAGTACGCTGTTTACTACCACAGCAGTAGAAAATCCTCAATCCGACAAGGCAGTTTTTAAGGTGTATCCTGTTCCAGCAAGAGAAACATTATTTATAGAAACTCAATTTGAAAACAGTAAAAATGCAACTGTAAATATCATTGGTCTAAACGGAACTATTGCTCAAAGTAGTACCTATTTAAATAATTCAAACAGCAAACTATCGATGCCAGTAAGCAATTTAAATCCTGGTGCTTATATTTTGCAAATAATAACATCAGAACAAGTTCAGTACAAAAAAATTATCATCAATAAATAATCATAGTATTAAAAGCAATAAATTGAAACAGTTATTAACTCATTTTACAAACCTACGCGACTAGCTTTGGCTAAGTTTTAACTTGCTTCATTCTATTTTCTCTTTTCTATATTTTTTTTGTCCTTGCTTCGTTGCCATGCGAAGGGATTATCTTCGATGAGCTCCCTTCGGTCGGTTCGCACGGCAGCGGGAGTTTGTAAGCAGGCAAAAAAGATATAAAACCCATCCTTAAAACGTGTGGAATGATTATGGAGATTGAACCCTAATCTTGCAACATTTGTATCAATTACAGCATTTTGGAAAAGAAAGCAATGTCAGTAACCAGAAAATTTGAATTACTAGTTCCCACCAAAAAACTTACCTTAGGTAAAGCTTTTAACAACCATGGTGCCGATGCTGTATAATTAATTAGTTTTGAACTTTAGATCTTTGCAGGATGTTTGTGAAACAACTAAAATAGATTCCCTTTTGTTTGCTCAAATTGAGCGTAAAACCCTATTTTTGTTAGTCTATAAAACTCATTTATGAAAAAAGAAAACCTGGAACATATTCTTATTATTGCAATAACTTTAGTTGCATCAATAATACTATATATAATTTTACGTAAGTTATTGACCATATTTATTAAAAAATATGCAACAAAATTAAATGCAGATCCCACAAATTTTTCATTTATAAAAAACTCAGTTGGTTTTCTGATTTTTGTAGCAGCAGCAATATTTATTTTTAACGAGATACCTTACCTTAAATCAATAGGTGCAGCTTTGTTTGCAGGTGCTGGTATTCTTGCAGTTATCGTAGGTTTTGCATCGCAAAAAGCCTTTTCAAACATTATTAGTGGTGTATTTATCTTAATATTTAAACCTTTTAGAATAGCTGATACCATTGAATTTGAAGGTGGGAAACGGGGAGTTGTTGAAGAAATTACCCTGAGACACACCATTATCAGGGATTACCAAAACAAACGCATCATTATCCCAAACAGCATTATTAGTGACGAAACTATTGTTAATAGTAATATTAATGATGAAAAGATAAGGAAACATCTCATATTTTCTATAAGTTACGATTCGAATATCGACAAAGCCATCCAAATCATTCAGGAGGAGGCATTAAAGCATCCACTATGTATTGATAATAGAACTTATGAGGCTATAGAAAACAATGATCCAATAGTTCCTGTGCGACTGGTTGAGCTTGGCGATTTTTCCATTAACCTGAAAGCGTATATTTGGACAAATGGCATAGAAGATTCTTTTTTGCTAACTTGCGATTTATTGAAGGCTGTAAAGGAACGTTTTGATAATGAGTGGATTGAAATACCATTCCCCTACAGGACACTTGTGTACAAAAAAGACATAAAAAATGGGCAAGAAGCTGATTAACAGAAAAAAACTAAATCCAAATATCCACGTTTTTACAGGTGTAAAATATTCTGATAAAATTAAACTGCAACTATTTGAGTACAATTCATCAGAATTAATGGAAAAAAAGAAGTTTTTGGAAAAAGAATTTCATGGATTTACAGATAATGAATTTTATTATTGGTTAAATCTGCATGGAATACACGATGTTGAGCGCATTCAGGAGTTATGTAGCAAGCTAGATGTACACAGCCTGGCAGTTCAGGATATTTTGGATGTAAATCAACGACCAAAGTTTCAGGATTATGATAATTATTGGTTTTTTTCTGTCAAGTCTATTCTTCCATCAAAAAACGATGAGTTAGAAACTGAGCAAATTAGCTTTGTTTTGGGCAAAAATTATCTGGTTTCTTTTCAGGAAAAAATGGGGGATCATTTTGATCATGTAAGGCAGCGATTGAGAGAAAAAGTGGGCCTGATACGAGAGCGAAGTACTGATTTTCTTTTGTATTTATTACTTGAATCTATATTTGATAATTATTTTAAAACCATTGAAGCCATTGAGCTGAAGCTTGATGAATATATCGCTATTGATATTAGGGAAGATCCATCACCAGCTATTTTAAAAACAATTGAAAATTACCGACGCCAGGTACATCAAATTAAAAAAATAATGGTTCCAACCAAGGAATTCATCGTCAGGGTTGATTTAGAAGAGGAGGGTTTTATTGACTCCAGGCACTTTAAATATTATTTTGAGCTAAAAGACATGTGTTTAAGTATTATTGACGATTGTGATAAACTGCATGCAAGGCTCGATAGCCAGGAAAATCTTTTTTTCTCCGTACAAGGCCATCGTATGAATCAGGTAATGAAAACATTAACCGTTGTAGCCACTATTTTTATTCCCCTTACTTTTGTGGCCGGTGTGTATGGTATGAATTTTAGCTATATGCCTGAATTAGGCTGGAAATGGGGTTATTTTGCTGTTTGGGGTGTAATGCTTGCTATGCTTTTAGTAATGTTGTATTATTTTAAAAAGAAAAAGTGGTTTTAAAGGCTGGTTGGTGGTTTTATTTATTTTGCACAAATAACAAAATTAGGATAATAATACTATTGCCATGCATTGATATAAAAAACACACCCAAAGACGGGGAGCCTTTGGGTGTTTAGGTTAACAATGAGCGTGTTTTAAATTCTTTCCAGTTCAACAGTAAAGTGCCTTAAAACCGGAGCCTCTTTTAGTATTTTCACCCCTCTTGTTATTTCGTTTCTTCTGTCATAAACATTTTTGAGTGCAGCAGCCACATAATCAATGTGGTTGTCAGTATAAGTTCTTCTTGGAATTGCCAAACGTACCAGCTCCAAGTCTGAAAATCTGTTTTCTCGTGTCACAGGATCCCTGTCAGCCATAATTGTACCAATTTCCACAGCACGCACACCTGCTTCAATGTATAGTTCAATAGCTAAAGTTTGTGCAGGAAATTCTTCTTGTGGAATATGTGGCAAAAATTTTAAGGCATCAACGAATATAGCATGTCCTCCAAAAGGTTCCTGAACCGGAACATCATATTCATTCAGTTTTTTGCCCAAGTAGGCAACCTGACCAATTCTGTTTTCGAGAAAATCAAATTCGGTTACTTCGTAAAGTCCCTGTGCAAGGGCATTCATGTCTCTTCCTGCCATTCCACCGTAGGTGATAAAACCTTCGAAAAGAATGTTGAAAACTGATGCCTTGTGAAACAGCTCTTCATCTCTCATAGCAATAAAGCCTCCAATATTCACAATTGCATCTTTTTTACTCGACATGGTCATACCGTCTGCAAGGCTGAATATTTCCCGCACAATTTCCCGAATACTTTTATCTTTATAATCTTCTTCGCGTTGTTTTATGAAATAGGCATTTTCAGCAAACCTGGCAGAGTCAAAAATTACTTTGCGCTGGTATTTGTCTGCAAGTTGGCGTACATCTTTCAGGTTTTTCATCGAAACTGGCTGTCCTCCGGCAGTGTTGCAGGTAATAGTCATTATCAAAAATGGTATCTTCTCCAGTGGGTTATTTATTAATACCTGCTCCAGTTTGTCGATATCCACATTCCCTTTAAAAGGGTGCTGAACACTTGTATCATAAGCTTCAGCAATGGTACAATCAACTGCCGTTGCCTTTCTGAATTCAATATGTCCCTTTGTGGTGTCGAAATGGGCATTTCCTGGTACTATGTCACCCTCTTTTACCAAGGTTGAGAATAAAACATTTTCAGCAGCTCTTCCCTGGTGAGTTGGCAAAAAATAGTCAAAGCCAGTGATTTCTTTAATGGCTTTTTTCATCTTGTAATACGAAGAAGAGCCGGCATAACTTTCATCGCCCAACATTATTTCTGACCATTGTTTATCACTCATAGCCCCTGTTCCTGAGTCAGTTAGCAAATCAATAAATACATGCTCACTTTTAAGGTTAAATAAATTGTATTTTGCTTCTTTTATCCATTGCAGCCTTTCTTCGCAATTACTTTTGCGAATAGGCTCTACCATTTTTATTCTGTATTCTTCTGCGAAAGGAAGTTCCATAATTATTAGAAATTAGTTGATTAGAAATTAGAACTGAGGATCTGATTGCCAGATGCAGTTCAAATGAAATATAACTGTAGAATTGAAAATGTGCCTATAATGAAAATATACACATACGCAGAAAAGCTAGTTATCCCTGTCCTTAATATTGAGATACCTTAATTTGTGGACTTGTTTATATGGAACAAATTGTTTCATTAATACAAAGTTAATGAATCCTGCATTAAACAACAATTGAATTACAGAATTTTAACAATTGTAATTCTTAGTTGGGGTTGAGGTTAAGGGGAGGGCTTCGACTCTAGTGTCATGTCAAAGCTAATTTGTCAGGTGACAACACCTGGCAAGTGCACCAGCCAGGTGTTGTCACCTGGCTAATTACCAGAAATATCATATTTGACTTAACACTAGTGTCAAGTCACATAAATGACGGTTGCAATTATCCGCTTAGCGGGTTCTTGAGTTGTGTAATTAGTTTATTTTAATGCTTACCATTTTATAATCAGACCCGCTTAGCGGTTTTTATTCCGTCAAAATAGCCTTGACATGACACTAGTAAATAAACTAGCACAACAATAGGTCAATAGCTTAATGAGTAATATACCAACGACCAGCATCCTTAAATTAGTAACTTTTAACTTTTTACTTAGAACACAGTTATTTATTTTTGTGGTAATGAATTACCTGTTGCGCTTTAACCGTATTATTTTTATTATTTGCTTCTTTATTATTGGGTTGAATAATGTTTTTGCTCAGCAAGATACTTCTTTGGTTTCATCAAGTAATTTGTGGCAGTTAAACGACACCTCTTTTTTGTTTAGGCAAGATACCATAAACGAACTTTGGATAAAAGATAAGAGCCTGGATATTTGGCAGTTAAACAATTTTACGGAGATACTTACTTACGATAATGATAAATTAAGAATTTGGCGGCAGGGCAGCTCAGTTGGTTTGTGGTTTTATGCAAAAGAAATTAATGATTGGAAAATGTATCAAACCAAGAACCTGAAAAATTTTGAGGTTAACGACTCCATAAGTTATTCGATTATAGATGACTCAACAAAGCTGGTACAAGTTAATGGTAATAAAATGATTTGTTATATCAGCAAGGAAATTTTTTTATGGAATAACAAATTACCTGTTAATGAGTATAGTATAAACGACACTATTCAATTGCAACATGTAAATGATACTGTTAATTTTTGGAAATACAAGGATTCAACAATTCTTTGGTACCTTGCTAAAAAACCAAAAATATGGGAAGTGAGTCATACAACTGTTGTTTGGACAATTGATCCCTTAACAGAATTCTGGAAAGCCGGGGATAACTACAAGGTGTGGAGAAGAAAATCGACCGTTGAAAAATGGGAGCAGGACGAAAAAACACTACCAAAAAGAATTACCTCAGACAGGATGAACTGGATGGTGAATGACTCTGTAATGGTTTGGAATACAGTAGATTCTGTGCAAATGTGGAAAGCCAATAAGCAGAAAAGAATTTGGAACCTAAAAGATTCGATTTATATATGGGAAATAACCTTCCCTAAAATTGACACCAGCCAGGTTGATACATTGCCAGAGGTTTTCAGGGAGGTGAAAAAGGCTGAAATATTAGAGCTGGATAAATCAGTTAAGCTATGGAGTGTTAATGATAGCGTAAAACTGTATTCCTCAGATAAGAAAATAGAACTATGGAGCAAGAGTAAGAATGCGCGACAATGGAAACTTACTGATTCAACCCTTATCTGGAACCTGAACCCAAAGTCTAAACTTAGTTTGATATCCGATTCATTAACTCTTTGGCAAAAAAACGATTCTACTTTTGTTTGGGAGATAGACAGCCTGGCAAAGCCCAAAAGATTAAGCAAGGAAATGGTGATGATGGAGGTGAACGATTCATTACGCTATACTCAAACTGAGGATTCTACCACAATTTGGGATAGTAACTCTTCGGCAAAAATTGCAACACTCCAATCGGTTGATAGGTTTCTGATATTAAATGATACCACAGAGTTATGGGAACCAAATGATTCAACAAAACTATGGATAGATACCTATAATGTGAAAGGCGATATCTGGGAAAAAAACAAGCAAGTTAACATATTGAATATCAATGACTCTACTAAGATATGGCAGCTTAACGAAGATGTAAGGTTATCAATTATCAATGGTAAATTAAGGTTGTGGCAACAAGGTAAAGGAGATCCTTATCTTTCGTGGAAAGAATCAAGAGGTTTTAAGCAGGAGCATATTAGGGATACAATAAAGATTTGGCACATTGATGACAACACCGTTATTTGGGAAAGTAAAGAGAAAATTGAGGTTTGGAACAAAAATAAGAATCTAGAGCTATACCGATTGAACGATACCAGTTTATTATGGACCTATAGTGCTGCAATGGTGCCTAAGCCAATGCCAAAGCCCACTTTTTGGACATTTGCAGGTTCTGGCAAAATGGATTTGGCCCAGGTTTGGGTAGATCAATGGGCCAAGGGAGGTGAAAATAGTTTAAGTACTTTATTTATTCTTACGTTTCAGGCAAATTATAATAAGAAAAAAGTAAAGTGGAACAACGATTTTGAATACCACTATGGTTTTTTGAAGCCGGGCGATCAAGACTTACGAAAAAACGAAGATAAAATTAAGATCAGCAACGCATTTAACTACTATGCCATAAACAGGTTCTATTATGGTTTCACTTCAACCTTACAAACCCAGTTTTTTAAAGGATACAAATACGAAGCTGATACTTCGTATGTTGTTTCTGATTGGGCTGCACCACTTTATTATACCGCGGCTTTGGGGCTCAATTATTTTCCGGTAAAACAATTATCGGTTTTTTTTTCTCCAATCACCAACAGGATAACTTATGTGCGTGATACAGTGTTGGTTAATCAGGAAAACTATGGTGTGCCTGCTGACAAAAAAATCAAAAATGAGCCCGGCTTAATCCTTAAGTCCTCGCTTAACTGGGATATTGCCAAAAACATTAACATAAACAGTAAACTTGATTTGTTTACAAGTTATCAGGATTTGAAAAAATACAATGTTGAATGGGAAACCACTTTCACTTTTAAATTTAACGAATTTATTAGTACCACGCTAAATACTCACCTAATATACGATCCAAATGTGGTTATAACTGATAGCCAGGGAAATGAAACCAACCCTGTTCAGTTTAAAGAAGTGTTAAGTATAGGTCTTTTTTATAAAATATAACTATACCTACATATATTTTTTATAGTTTTGCACCCAATAAAGATGAATTTGATTAATAGAGCTGACATTGTTTTGGCTTAGTTCTTGTTTTAATTTTGGCTTTATTTTATAAAAGATAAAAATCAATCATACATTTAGATTTATTAAAATTTTATCATTATGAAAAAAATCATTGTATTATTCCTATTAGTAACAACAATTTTTCAATTAAATGCACAGGTAACTCGTTTTAAAGTTGAACTAGGTGGTTTGTACGGCCTTCCTACCGATAAGGATGCTTATACTGGTGGTATAGGGGCTTATTTGCACCCAAGTTATTTTTTGAGTGACCAGATAAATGTTGGATTAAAAGGCGAAACAGTAATAATTGGTTCTGCTGATGTTGAAGGAGCAAATATTTCAATTTCGGCAATTGGCTCTTATTTAGCTACTTTTAACTATTATTTTACAGTAAGTAAAGTAAGGCCTTATGCAGGTGTTGGAGTTGGGTTATATTCATTAGGAACTGCATCTGTTGATTATGGTTCTGGTAATACAGCTGATGTTGACTTTGGAGATAAATTTGGTGTGGCTCCAAAAGTTGGGCTTGATTTAGGCCATTTTACGCTAAATGTTTCATATAATATGATCTTTGGACAAGATGAAAATTTAGCTGACAAAAATTATTTGACGATTGGCATTGGAGCCTTTTTTGGTGGAGGTGTGCATGGTAAGGGTACAAAATCCAATAAAAACCGAATCATCAGTATTGATGATGATGAAGACTTATAGTATGTAGCTAAAAGGCTTATCTGTTAAGCTGCTTTTTATGAAGCAATAGAGTGGCTTAACAGATAAGTTTTTCAATCTTTTCAATCTTCCTCTGCAACTTCACTTTTCTGTTCAAGCAAAGCTTCCGGAGCAAGCTCTCGAATAAAATTTAATATACGATCTATTTCTTTGGTTGGATCGGGCCACCACGATTTTGACCATATTCGGTAAAACTGCAAACCTTGCGACTCCAATATTTTTTCCCTGTGTAAGTCATGCGAATAGGCCTGCTCGGTATTGTGCCAATAGGCACCATCACACTCAATAGCAATTAGGGCTTTGTTATTTTCGTTGGTAATGGCAAAATCAATAAGATAGCCACCCAGCTTGTAGTTACTTACAAAGCATTCGGGTTTTAAAAAATAGCTTAAATAATCAAAAACTTCCCGTTTAAAAGCTGATGTTTTGGTTTCCTGTTCAGTTTCAAAACTTTCTTCTTCGCAACTTTGTTGTAATGCTTTTAGGATACTTTGTCGTTGTTCTTCGTTACCAGTTTCAATAGCCCTGCAATAGTCAAGGTAAGCATATAAAACAGCTTTTCCTTTATTTCCATTGGTTTCAATATCATCATGATAGGATGAGATGTACTCTTCTGGTATTGAGGTGAATACATAAAGTTGTTTTTTTGCCCTGGTAATGATTACATTGAGTAATTTGTATCCTTTAGCAGTGTTGATGGGGCCAAAACTTTGCCTGAATTTTCCTTCATCAGTTTTTCCAAAAGTAGTGGAGATAATAATGATATCGCGCTCATCACCCTGGATGTTTTCCAGGTTTTTAACAAACCATTCCTCCGATTGGCCAATTTTGTTCATTTTTGCCCTGAACTCTTCATCTTTAATGCATTCATCATTAATTAAGTCTTTCAGCAGGTTTCGCTGCTGCATATTAAAAGTGGCAATTCCCAGGCTGGGGTAGGAGCCATCCTTGTTTGCAGGATAATTGGCTTTTAAGTAATCGATAATACGTAGTGCTTCGTCAAGGTTGGTGTTGTCTTTTCTGTAAATTCCGTTGGTGTGAAAGTAACGGATCGGTTTATAACTGCTGATTTCGGGCATTGGAATGAGCCTTCCGCCATAAAAAGCAACATTTGAAAAATCTATCAGGTAAGGGTGCTTTGAGCGGTAATGATAATCCAAAAATGAAATATTTATCTTGTTGGGATTCAGGTTGTTGCCAAAGTCAAGCAGGGATTCGCTTTCGGCCAGAAAAAGCGGATTGGTTTTATCAAATGTTGTTCTGGTTGTTTCTTCTTCTTCCTCCTCATCTTCTATTTCTAACGGAATATCGGTAGCAAAATAACTGGATGGAGGCATCTGGTGTTTGTCTCCTGAAATAACCTTTATTTTACCACGTACAAGTGCAGGGTAGGTATCTTCAAGCCTTAGCTGACTGGCCTCATCAAACAGCACAATCTCAAACAAATGATGCTGCAAGGGCAAAATTGAACTGCAAACTATTGGATTGACCAGCACTACAGGGAAAATATCTGTGAATAACTCAAATTCCTCATGTAAAATGGAGCGCAAAGTGTTCTTTTTGGCATATTTTGAGTTTTTGCGATAGTTGAACAGCCATTTTATATTGCTTGCGTCATTGTATTTCTGAATGGATTGGTACGATTTGTCTTCCCAGAGTTTCAGCACCTTGTGTCGATGTAATGATTTTAATTCTTCCTGCAACTCACCAATTCTTTCCAGGGTTTTTCCATTGTAGTTATAATCTTCGGCATTATTGGCCTGCGTTTCAATAAACAAATTGGTGTAGTTTAGCCTAAAAACATTCTTCCATTCTTTGGGCCCGGAATAATCGCTTAATTTACTAATGCTGTTATGATGCAAATCATCCAACGATTCGTAAAAATACCGCCAATTATGGTATTCTTTAAACCATTTTTTATTTTCAAGGCATAGTTTTAAGTCCTGGATAAGGTCTTCAACATGTGTTTCAAACGGTAAAAAACCTTTGATAATTTCCTGCAGGTTCAGGTTGGTGTTGTTCATGGCATTTACGCTTACCAACTTGTTTATTTTGTGGTAAGTAGCCTGGTAAATTTCCTGAAAACGCCTAATGGTTTTATGTTTTGTCGAGAAAAAAGATTTTAGTTTGCCTGAAGATTTAAAATTAATGTTTTCACCTTTAATCTCCTCAGGTAATTTATCCAATTCAAGCGAAAGATGATAGAATAGGTCCTCTATACTTGTTAGGTGCTCAATATGTTTAGTGATATTATCATAAAGCGAATAAAATTCTTTCACTTTTTTGCTCAAAGTGTTAGTGGTCAGTAATTTAGAGTTGTCGAAATGGACTTGTAATTTTTCGAGTTCAGCCAATAAGTTCTTCCAATACGATAAAACTGCTTCAATGTTAAAGCTGTAACTATCAACATCTTCCTGGTTGTATTCGTCGAGATTTTCCTTTGGAAGTTTTTCAATGGAAAAATCTGAAAGTGTAAAGCAACTGGTTTCGATATTTTGCAAAAACGCTATTTCAGCTTGTATTCTTTCATGTGTTTGATTTTCGACCTGGACGCTATGCTGTTCAGAGAAATTATCTTTCGAAAGCACATCGTAAACAAAGGTTTCTTCCGGAATTTCTTCATACAAATCCTTTGCCTGCTCAATGGAATTAATCAAGTTGTTGTATTCTTCATCTTCAAACTTAAAATCAATTTCTAACAAAAGCCGATCATCCCTTTCAACTGTTTTTTTTAAATTCAGGTACTCCGAAATCATTTCCTGAATATTATAACCCCTAAAAACCGTTTTTAACAGATTGTGGTGCCTTTTGTTGAAATCAGCTACCAAAGCATGGTACTTTTCCAGTTTGGTGTCGTAATCCTTTTCGTTGAAATTTCTGTTTTCCGGCTGTTCATTCTCAGCAATTCCTCTTACAGTGTCGATAATTTCTTTCCTGTCGCGGTTTACATCATCAATAATGGCAATAAGTTTATCCAGCCCTAATTTTTTAAGGTTGTTGTAAATAACATCCAAGGCTGTTTTTTTTTCACATACCACCAGTATTTTTTTACCATTCTCTAATGTATTGGTAATAATGGCTGTTAAACTTTGGCTCTTACCAGTCCCCGGAGGGCCTTGAATTAACTTGTATTCGCTTCGATCAATGGTGTTAATAATTTCTTCCTGACTAGGATCTGTTGGCACAGAAGTGTTGTTAGATGTTCTAAAAGATTCAGTTTTAGGCTCTTCTACATCACCAAAATTATCCAAATCTTCAGCTAGTTTATCCGAATCCTTAATAATTGGTTGCTTTTGGGTTTTAAACAGGCCAAAAACTCCAGACCAAAGAATCCATGGTTTGTCACTAGTTTTTTCTTCAATAGTATCTTTATCAGAACAACTTTCGATAATGGCTCTAGGGATTTGAGCATTGGTGCCAAACTTTGCCAGAATTTCATTGACAATTTCCAAAATTTCACGTTCGTCAATTAAGTTGTCCTCTAAAAAATCATTTGGTAAATCACCAATATTAATGTTTTCATCATTAGCAATATGCGAAATAAGTACCTCGTTGATGTAAATTGGCGATTCTTCGATTTGGTCAATTAGCCATTCATTATGTTTGCTGTCTGAACGCTTTATATCCAGGCTCCATATTAAAACAGGCGACTTAATAATTTTATTTGGTTCTTTTTTACTTCGTTTGATTAAAAGTGGGTAGCCAAAACTAAAAGTTTTAATTCCATGCTCAAGATAGCTGTCTTCCTCCTGGTTAACAATAGAATTTAATTTCCTGGACAATAAATCAAATTTCTTTTTGGCGTTTTCATCCAATCCTTTAAAAGGAACGTTATCGAAATTTATTTTGTACTGAAATTTGGCTTTAGTAAAGAGGTTGTTGAACAAAAAGTCTTCAGATATTTTCTCTTCATTCCCTTCAAACAGTTGCTTGTCGCCATCAATGCCACTAATAATATCAAGTTTGCTTAAATCTAGCCGTGTTGCCAAACGACCGGGCAATGCATTTAGGTGAATAGATTTTAAGTTACCGGTTTTTAACTTGTTGCTTAAGTAGGAAATAAACTTTTTGTCCATATAATAATAGCTAAAGACTTACTAAGTTTTTGAAACTTAGCAAGTCAGAGTTTCAAGCAAGTAAAGTTAAATTTTTGTAGAAAAATGTCAAAGAAAATGAACTAAATTTTTTAATTGGCTCAATTGTAGGTGCGATTTTGAGTTGCACTCCCAAATTATTCAAAAATAAAATGGCACCAGTTACCTTAGTTATTAGGGGTAACTCAGTGCCTGAGTATTGTATGTAATTTGGCTGTAGTTTTACTAAATTTAATATTTGACAAAATGTTCGGTTCTTTAGAACTTCTGTAAAGCCAACACCTGGTCAAAGTTACCAAACAACTATTTCTTTTTCTCTGATTTTTCTTTTTTGTTTAATTTGCTTGATGCATTTTTTAAGTTTGAGTGTGCCGCAGTAAGCTTATGAAATGCTTTATTAATTCTAACGCATTGTTCATCTGCGGTAATTTCCTCGTCAGCTATGCTATTTTTAATCCTGTTGGCATAAAGTAGCGCATCTTCGGCTTCATCAATAGCGTCATCTGCTTTTCTTATTGCTTTTTTTGTAGCTTGTTTCTTTTTTCTTTTTAAAAGGCTTTTTGTGGAACTAATTTTTGATTTAACACTTGAAATTTTGGTTTCTAAATTGTAAAGGTTCCCAACACAACCAGTTTCCAGCAGATTATTGGCTTCATCCATTTTTTTTGCTTTTTCATCTTCATCAGCAATAGTTTCAGCCTGATCCCAAACTAGTTTCGCAGCCTCTACAGTTTGGCCAATTTTTTCACTCATGGAAGGATACTTAGTTTTAAGTGTTTCCATGTTTTTCAGGTTTTCAGTCCAATCTTCTTTTTCACCTTCAACACTAGGTCCGCATGAAATTAATAATACTGCAATAGTTAATAGGGATAAAAATTTTTCTTTCATTTTGTTTTAAATTAAATTTTGTTTTTAATGTCCCAAAGGTTATTACAACCTTTGGGCGTACTTAATTAATAGTTTGGGTTATTATTTTACGTTTTTACAGTCAATTTTTACATGCTCTCCATCTTTCCAGAATTTTACCGAACTGTATTTACCTCCACCTGAGTAGATTCTTTGGAATCCAATTTCTTCAACATAATAACACCATCCATCTTTGCCTTTATAAATGGCTTTTATTTCGCGTGTTGTTCCTTTCCCTTTAGGAATACCCAGGTTATTTTTCTCAGTATACCAATCGTTGTTATCCGTTCCGTAAGCAGCAACTTTAATAATTGATGCACAGTTTTCCCATCTGTTCTTTAAGATTTTTTTCATGTTGGTGTAACTTAAACCAGGATCTTTAAACGCTTTAGTTGCATCGCCAAATGATTTGGGCAACATGGTAAGACGGGCCAAATTGTCAGCTGCATTCTTCTTGGACAGTTTTCCTTCGGCCTTTATTTTTTCAGAATCAATTCCTGAACAGTCAATATCAATTTCTCCAAAAGCAACTTTTTTATCGGCATAAGCAATTTCTAAATGATGCGTCCTAGGCGAAAGACCTGCCAGTCTCCATGGGAAGTTTCCTGCATCATCGGCATGTGTTGCTATGGCTGGATCTGGTAATATCTCGATAATGTAATAGCTTTTATTCATATCTACAGGGATATGTTCGAAATAAATAAAATCGCTTTTTCCTGCCAGGTTAATTTTATACATTCCGGTGGTGTTCCCATTAAACAGGCCCTTGACTGTTCCTTTTAAATAAACAATACCATAAATTCTTTCTGTGATAGAAAATTTTGTTTTAAACTGGGCAGGATCTTCTTGGCCTGCAACAATTGGTTTGTTCGAAAATAATATTTTGCCTACATTTTCTTTATGAAAATCGCTGGTATATACTTTTTTGTAATAAGGACCAGCTAATGATTCATAAGCTTTATCCACTTCTGCTTTTAACTTTTTCACAGCTTCGTCCTCAGGTAGCATCATCGAAGCGGCATCTATTAAGTCTTTCGCAGCAGTTATCTCCTTAATTGACTTTGCTTCTTCCGATTTAAACTTATATGCATTTTCAAAGTGTTCATTTATATAAGTTGTAAGGTGTTCATCAAAAAGGGGTTTATAATCATCTTTATACTCTAAAATCTGCATATAAATCCCTTCGTAAGGGTATCCTTTTGGTTTTGGTTCATTTTTTAATCTTTCTATGGTTTTTGCATAATCAAGTTTTTTAACAGCAGCGATGTGGTCTTCAGGTTCTATACTATTGTCTTCTAGCCGGTTTATAGCTAATGGGTCTTTTAAAAGTTCATTCATTTCATCAAGAAAGGCTTTAAATTCTTCGCTGATGGGCGCATCTTTTTTTACTTCTGTGTTGCTTTCAACGTTTCCTGAACCTTTGGGTTTGTTTTCATTAGTGGCAATTCTGCTGTTTTTAAGTGTACTTTTTTGAGTGGGCTTTTTTTTGTCCTTTTTGCCAATTGTTTTTTCAGCTTTTTCTTTTAGTTTTTTCCATGGTTGGGCATCAGCTACGCTGGCCACCATAAAAAGACTTATTAATACAAAGGTTAAAACTCTTAAGTTCTTCATGATGTTTATTGTTTTAGTTAAAAATTCAAAACTTTCACAACAAAGTAACATCATTCCCTGCGGTTCAATTTTAACAGATGTTCCATATTTTGACACAAATGTTTCAACTTGTAACCAGTTTAAATACAATTACTTATAAGTATTTGGATATTGGGTTTCTTGTTGTTTTTTGGGGGCTTGTCAATAGTAATTGGTCATTAGTAAAATACCAATGACCATTTAACCACCAAACTCCGAAGGCGCACACTTAAACTCCTCCTTAAAACAGCGGGTAAAATAAGAAAGATTGGTAAATCCAACCTGATAGGCAATTTCTGAAATATTTCCCACATTGTCTTTAATCAATTGCGCAGCGCGTTTTAGGCGGATGCTGCGGATAAATTCGGTGGTAGAAAGCCCTGTTAAAGCTTTTAGCTTCCGATGAAGGTTGGTGCGGCTCATCCCAACAGCTTTTACAAAATCTTCTACCGAAAAATCGCTTACATCCATGTTTTCTTCAACCACTTTTAGTGCCTTTTGTAATAAAACTTCATCCGTTGAGGTGGTGGAAATTTCAGAAGGTGAAACACTGATGTTCCTTTTAAACTTATCAATTAATTTTTCGCGGTTCTTTATCTGACTTTTTATTCTTGCATTTAATTCATTTGCACTAAATGGCTTGGTCAAATAATCATCGGCCTCGCATTCAAAACCTTCAAGCAAACTTTCCTCCGATGCTTTGGCAGTGAGCATAATTATTGGGATATGGCTCAGTAACTCATTGTTTTTTACTTTTTTTGTCATTTCATAACCATCCATCATCGGCATCATCACATCCGAAATAATCAAATCAGGGTTTAATTTAAGTGCTTTTTCAATTCCTTTTTCTCCATTTTCAGCAATGTGCACCTTATATCCTTTTAAACTTGAAGCAATGTATTTTTGCATATCGGCATTGTCTTCCACTATCAAGATACTTTTACCTGTTGCTTGTGTTGTTGCTTCTGTATTTATTAAAGTAGTGCTTTCCTTAACTTCTTTTGTAAACTCATCTTCTGGTTGTTCAAGATTAATAAAGCCATGTTCTTGCCCTGCTTCCATTTTCTGTTTTGCAGGAATGGTAACAATAAAAGTTGTACCCTTATTTACTTCACTTTCTACCAGGATATTTCCACCGTGCAATTGCACTAATTCTTTTGTCAAGCTTAAACCAATACCTGTCCCAACGCTTTTGTCTTGCCCTTCTACCTGGTAAAAGCGATCAAAAATATGTTCTAGCTGGTTTTGAGGAATTCCTTTACCATGATCATGCAGCTTGAGTTGCACATCGTTGTCAATTAATTGTAAATTGATATCTATTGATGAAGTTGTATTTGAAAACTTAATTGCATTCGAGATCAGGTTGTTAAAAACCTTTTCCATTTTGTCTTTGTCAAAACAAGACAAAAAACTTTCTGGTTTGCTGCTAAAATTCAATTTCAATTGTTTTTCGGCTGCCCACGATTCAAAAGAAGCTGTCATAGTCCTTATAAAAGCAGAAAAATCGGCTTGGATAGGTTTCAATTTTAATGCACCTTTTTCAATTTTTGAAATTTCTAATAGCTGATCAATCAATTGTCTGAGCCTTTTAGCGTGTTTTATAATCATTGCAAGCTCATTTGAATTGGCGTTGTTTTTTAACATTTGTTCAGCGGGGCCAAGTATCAATGTAAGCGGTGTGCGAAATTCGTGCGAAATATTTGCAAAAAAACGGGATTTTAATTCATCCAGTTCCTGTAGTTTTTTAGTTTGTGCTTCAAGCAATTCGTTTTGGCTTTTAATTTCGTCTGATTGTTCGCTGATGTACTTATTTTGCTTTTCGAGTAATTGAGCAGTGTTTTTTTTCTTTCTATACATCCTAAAAACCAAGAAAGCTATAATGATAAATAAAATCAGAACAGAAACCTGCAAATAACTTATTGTTTTTTGTCTTTGAATTTGTTCATTCTTGACTTTGTTTTCAGCGTTTAAGAGTGTTATTTTTTTATCTTTTTGTTCTGTTTCAAACATTTTTTGGAGTGCCAATATCTTTTTGTTGTATTTATTTTCATTAATAGAATCTTTTAATTCGTTGAATTTTAAATAATATTCAAGTGCTTTGCTGTGATTTGAAAGTTTGGAATAGGTTAAATAATATTCTTCAAGTACTTCCATTTTAAGGTCAATTGATTCAATGCTATCTGCTAAGGTTAGTACTTCTTTTAATCTTTCCAGAGCAACCTGGTAATCCTGTTTTAATCTGAAAAGCTTGGCAAGGTTCATTAAATTTCTTGTAACGGACTCCGGGTTGTTTAGCTTCTTATTAATTTTTAATGCACCATCAAGATATCTTTTTGCTTCGTTAAAGTTATTTTCATCGATTAAAATACAACCAATATTATTGTAAGTTATCGCCAGGGACTGCTTAAATTCTTTTTTTTCATAAATTTTTGCAGCTCTTTTATAATAATACATTGCTTTGTCTATATTTCCGGATTCGTCATAGACTATCCCAAGATTGTTGTAGTTTTTGGCGATTTTTATATCATTTTTTAATTTTTTTAAAATTTCAATAGATTTTTCAATGAATTCAATTGCTTTAGGATATTCTTCTTGTTCCTGGTAAATTAGTCCCAAATTGGCATAACAGGAGGCAATGCCATCTTGCTCCTCTATTTTTTCGTAAATTTTCAAGGCTTCTGTGTATTTCTCAACTGCCTTTTTTAGTTGTGAGTTGCGAAAATATACCACTCCCTGTATTCTTAAAATATGACCAATTTCAGCTGAATCTTTCAATTCCTGTTTTATCGGGAGGGCCTTGTCCAGATATTGCATAGCATCCATATATTCCGACTGGTAATATTTAACTATACCTAAATGAAAATAGGCATCTGCAACCCCATTTTTATAACCAATACTATCGGCTAGTCTTAAAGCTCGGAGTCCATAATTTTCTGCCATTTGATTATCCGAGCCCTGGTATTGTTCGATTAAATTAATTAATATGTCAACTCTTTTTTCATTTTTAACCTTTGGTAAAAGTTTTAAAAGCGAATCGGTTTGAGTTTGTGCATCTATGTTCAATGAAGCACATATCAAAACAATGATCAATAAAAGGTTGGGATAAATCAATTTCATAAATTGCAATTAAACATTTGGTACCCAAAATTACTAAATTCTAATTTACCCTTTTCGATTATGAGAATGTTATAGGATTAAATTTTTGATTTGCTCTGTTTCTTGAATAGTAAAAATCAAGTTAATTGGGTATATTTGTTAGTAACTAAAGCATTAACAATGGATTCTTTTGAAGATAAACTCAACCGCCACATTGACAAAGTACTGGAAATACAGCAAAACAAAGAAACTAAGCCCCTTACCCTTGATGAATTAAAAGGGGGTGACCTTAGAGATTACCACTAGTTCAATACAGGTGGTGTATTTGGATTAGGAATTGATATTAGAGAACTGTGCTATTTTGAAGTTGAGTTCAATCTTAATTTTACGAAGAATTTTGAAAATGAAGGCTTAAGTATTAAGGATGTTTGCTGGGGCGCAAAATTGGGGGTAAACATTAATAAGGTAGAATAGAAAATTTAACCTCCTAAAAAGGGGGGGGGCTGCATATACACCAATAAAACCGATTCGTTTGTTCAAGGACCAATATATTGCTATCTTGTCCACCCATCCTTAATAGACTAATATTTAATTATTAAAGCGTTAAAAGAAATCACCATGAAATCAATTTATTGTGCAGTGCTGTTATTATTTATAAACTCCATTACCTATTCTCAAGAGGTATACCAATGGCGTGGGCAAAACCGTGATGGCATTTATAAGGAGGAAAACCTACTGAAACAATGGCCCGAAGCCGGCCCTGAACTATTGTGGGTAAATGAAAACATTGGAGATGGTTATGGTTCTATGGCAGTTGCAAAAGATATGATTTTTGTTAATGGTAAAATCGATAGTTTAAGTTACACCTTTGCGCTTGATTTAAAAGGTAACATTATCTGGAAAACACCTAATGGTGCCGAATTTACCGGGATCGGGTTTTCGGCTAATTTCCCAGGAGCCCGATCAACCCCTACTGTGGTAAATGATTTAGTGTATGTTTCATCTGGGAAAGGGAGAATTGCCTGTCTCGAAAAACAAACCGGCAAAGAGAAGTGGGCAGTTGATATGGTTAAGGATTTTGGCGGCTTTATGGATCAGCATGGTTATAGTGAATCGTTGATGGTAGATGATAAGCATGTTTATTGTTTTCCAGGTAATCGTGAGGATAATGTTGTTGCCCTTGACAGGTTTACTGGCAAAACTACCTGGACATCAAAAGCCATGTCGGATACTGTTAGTTATTGCTCGCCGCTTATTGTTGAGTTGACTGATAGAGATGTATTAGTCACTTTTTCAGGTCATTACCTAATGGGGCTTGATGCAAATACAGGGAAATTATTATGGTCGCAATCGCAGGCTTACCACAGGTATCACCAGCATTGTAATACGCCTGTTTATGACAATGGCCACCTCTATTATATTTCTGGTGAAGGAAATGGAGCTGTCAAGTTAAAACTTTCAGCCAACGGAGAAAGTATTAAAGAAATTTGGAGAAACAGCAATATTAAAAATGTTTTTGGCGGTTTTTTCTTATTAAACAACCATTTGTTTACACCAGAACAAACTAAACTAAAATGTTTGGATAGCAATACTGGTGAAGTAACCGATTCGGTTAAGGTAAAAAAGGGAAGTCTGATATTTGCTGATGGGATGTTGTACCTTTATTCAGATAATGGATATGTAAACCTGATTAAGCTTGAAGGCACAAAAATGGAAGTTGTAAGTAAATTTACTGACATTTCCCATGTCTATTAAGCAGCCTCTGCAAGCTGCGATTCTATTAGCCTGAAGATTTTATTCTCTTCGGGTTTGTTTTTTATGATCCTGATAATCAAATCATTAAAATCACCATCAATAAATTCAGCAATGATTTGTAGTAATTCTAGAATAAAACCCCATATCCTGTTTGCTATTGTAAGTTCCATTGCTTGATCTTTTACATGTTCAAATAGCCCTCCAATAGTTTCATAAGACTCAATCCTTTTGGCCAAACTGAAAATATTGTACTCTATCATGGCAATTGAA
>JBNKJW010000148.1:0-19185 GCA_050291445.1 Bacteroidales bacterium
CACCCTACTGTCCAAATTTGAACATTATTGAACGTTTATGGAAGTTCTTCAAAAAGAAAATTATGAAAAACATGCACTATAAAGAGTTTAATGACTTCTTAGATAATATTTATACATTCTTTAAAGATATCAAAGAATATGAAAATGAACTCCTAAATTTATTGTCTTTAAATTTCCAAATTATAAAAGCAAGTTAGTATATAAAGCAATTTGTTAGCGGTTATGTATTAGTAAATTTTTCAGGACAGAACTCTTGGCTTGTTCGTCAGGATTTGTTTGACATGGCTTTCTTTTTTCTTTTGGAAATAATTGTTTGAGCTTGCTTTGCCAATCAGTTCTTTTCCTTAAAAATAATTATTCATTCAACATATTTTACCGCGGCGCAAGCACAGCCTCTTTTACAGTTGTATCATTAATAGTAAAGAATTATACAACAACCTTCTTTCAAAACACACCTAAAGCTTTTATTTCTAATTACATTCGTTATTTTTGTTAGATAATCTAAAATTAATGTTCGCAAACTACTAACTTTAAAACACCTTTACTATGAACCTTTTTAAGTTAATTTTAACCTTGTTCTTATTTTTTGTTTTGAATAGTTCTTTTGCTCAAAAAGGGCTAATTAAGTTAATTGAAAAGCAAAATCTTGATAAGATAAAAGAACAAGTTGCAGCAGGAAAATATGATGTAAACCTGGCTGTTAACGGTATATACCCCTTAGTTGCTGCTTATCAGGCAAAAAACATTCAAATTGCAGAATTTCTTCTTGAAAATGGTGCTGACCCTAACATTCCAGATGGAGAAGGCCGTTTTAATAGTGGGACCAAAAATATGCTTCGTTGGGCTGTAAATAGCAAAAACCATGAGCTGGTGAAGCTGCTTATAAAACATGGAGGGGATATTAACAGCGGTTCTCATTTAGCAACTCTGGCTAAAGAACAAAATGAAGCACAGCGTGTTTTAGCTCATTATATAAACACAATGATGGAGGATGAAAGCATTTATATTGGAAAGCAGAAATATTTTTGGATGGACAAAAAGTTCTCTAAGGATAGTCTTGCTAAATATTTTCCAATAGCGGTTGATTTAATAAAAGCAGGGGCTAAATTTGAATGTAAAAAAAAGTATTTTACACCACCTTTGTACGTTGCTCTGCAACATGAAAACTATGGGTTTGCCATGTTATGTATCGAATACGGAGCGGATGTAAACTTTAAAAATGAATATTATTCTGAGCCTGTCTGGGCTGCAATTAAAAATGGGCATTTTGGTTGGTACGAGTATCTTAAAGCAAAAGGAGCAACTGCAACTCCCTACAAATTATTTGTCAATTTACTTTTAGATGGTGAGTTTGATCCAGATGGCAAAGGTAAGATGTTGAGAATTGCTCCCAAAATGATTACGAAAATAGCAAAATACAAAAGTGAATTACTAAGAAATGGATATCACGATGAAGAAGGTTTTCTCTACAAAAAGGCGGAAAAGATTTTCCGTAGTGAGTCAGACTCTCTTTCACTAAATATGTATTCAAGCTACATGCTTGAAGGACTAGAAACAGTTTCTGACAGCTCAAGGAGCAAGTACAATGTTTCTCCAATATTTGATATGTTATATACCTATGCTCACACCAGCAATACTATCAAAAGGCATTTCTGTGAAAAAGTAATCACAGAACTTGCAAACACAGGTTGGAATACATGGGGCCTGTACCCTGGTTACGACAGTTATTATAGGGTTAGTACTGCTGCAGTATTTAATTACCAGGGCAAAGTTTCTTATATTGAAACTCCTGAATTTGCAATTATCGAAAAATTAGTTGACAGTAGTGGAAGATGGTATATTACACCTTTAGAGTTTTGCATTAAGGAGAGTAGCCCTGAACTAGTAAAACTTATGTTAAGTTTTAAATACGATGATTCCCAAAAAGGAAGAGAACGTATTTTCAACCTGGCAAATTATTATGCTGACTACTTGGCTAAATCTGAAGACTCAAAAAAAGTACAGGAATTGATTAAAGCAAAAGTAAAACCTGTTGAAAACAAAACCTATCGGGTTAATGAATAACTTTATTTTAACAAAATAACTAAGAAAAGCCAGGCAAACCTACCTCCCTTAAAAACTGTTTCCCTGTCAATTTCATGATGAAAAATGGTATGTAATGCAAAGGTTATCCAATAATCTTTTTCCACATAAATTTCTCGCAACTTCATGTGTTGTGCTGTGGCTGTTATGGCCTGGCTAACTATATAATTTATGGCTAATATAATAATAAAGATTGGGATTTAATAGGGGAGGTGGTTAGATTGCTATACCAACCTTTTATTCCTAAAAGCTATTCCTGAACCTGATTTTAAGTATTTTTCAAATGCATAAGCTTTATATTTATCTGTAAAGGCAGTGTAAGTAAGTAATTGAACGGGGAGCTTATCTTTTGTGTAGTGTACTTCTCCTTTAGAATGTCTTTTTAATCTGTCATCAAGATTGCTGGTACAACCGGTGTAATACGTTCCGTTTGAGCATTTTAGGATGTAGACGTACCACATTTTACTAGTTTTTAGAACTTAAACATTTTTTTATTTGTGGACTGCGTCCACCGAAGTCCGAAGAAGAATTGGAGGAGGAGGAACGAAGTCCTCCTTCGCCAAGGCTTCGGAGGACGAAGGTGGAGCTGCCGGGAATCGAACCCGGGTCCAAACAAGCAACCAAATTGCTTTCTACATGTGTAGTCTTTTCTTAATTTTCGTGACTAAACCGGGTAAAGACACCCAATTTAATCCTTAGCTTCTTAAATTTCGTCTGTTTATCAAAGCGCTAAACAAACTAGCCTAAACTTTTCTGCACCTGGTAACCGAACCGGCATTAGGCAAACCATTCGCCAGATGTCTCGTCCTGTGCATTCCGCGCAGGATTAAGCTTAAATCACTGAGTGAAAATTAAGCAGCAAGAGCGTAGTTATTTTCGCCAATTATAAATGTTGCACTATATTTTTACGGGATAATGTACGTTGCCCGACATGCTTACAACCCAATTTACTCGCTGTCAAATCCATGTCAGCCCCAAATTAGGATTGCAAAGGTACGAAATTTAAATAACGTAAGTCAAGTGTTTTTGCTTTTTTCTGATTAAAAACAACATCTTATTCGAAAATACGAATAGCTCATATCTAAATTCTTACATCTAAAAATTATATTCTCATTACTTTTTATAAATTTGTTGGTCATTCAACATTAATCAGCAAAGTATGGAAAAAATAAAAGTAGGAATCCTTAAAGAAACCAAAAATCCGCCTGACAGAAGAGTTGCTATCCCTCCAAAACAAGCTGTGGATCTGCTTAAAAAATTCCCAAATGTTGAACTGTTTATCCAGCCCAGTGAATTAAGGGCCTATACTGATGACGAGTATTTGGAGCTTGGGTTAACAATGCAGAATGACATGAGCGATTGTGATGTTTTAGTTGGGGTAAAGGAGGTGGAAATTTCCTCATTAATTCCAGGTAAAACCTACTTCTTTTTTTCACATACTGCTAAAAAACAACCCTATAACAGAGGACTATTGCAAGCAATTGTCAGAAACAATATCCGGCTGGTTGATTACGAGTACTTAACAAATGAACATGGTGTAAGGTTGGTGGCTTTTGGGCGCTGGGCAGGCATTGTTGGAGCCTACAATGCAATGCTGGGCTTTGGAATCAGAAATAAAAGCTACCAGCTAAGAAGAGCGCATGAATGCCACGATATGGATGAGTTTTTTGGTGAATTGGATAAAGTTAAGTTGCCAAATATAAAAATATTACTTTCTGGCGGGGGACGTGTAGCTCATGGAGCAATGGAGGTATTGGATCATATGGAAATTAAAAAAGTAAGCCCACAGGACTTCCTGAAAAAAAGCTACGATGAGCCAGTATATGCACAAATAGATCCCTGGCATTATGTTCAAAGGAAAGATGGTGATGTGTTTGATTTAGAGCACTTTGCTAAACATCCAGCAGAGTATCAATCTACTTTTCTCCCTTACTCAAAAGTTACAGATGTTTTTATTGCATGTCATTATTGGGATCCGGAATCCCCTGTTTTTATGAAAATGGAAGATATGCAGGCCAAAGATTTTAAAATGAGCTTGATAGCAGATGTCAGCTGTGATGTTGTTGGCCCTATTCCCTCTACAGTAAGGGCTTCAACCATTAAAGAGCCATTTTATGGTTTCGACCAGAAAAAGGGGATAGAAGCTGCACCCTTTGAGCAAAACAACCTAACAATTATGGCTGTTGATAATTTACCTGGCGAAGCCCCCAGAAATGCCTCAATCGATTTTGCCAACCAGTTGATTGAAGAAGTATTGCCATCCCTTTTTGGAAAAGATAAAGAAGGGATTATTGAAAGGGCTACTATTACTACCTTAGAAGGGAGTTTGAGTGATAAATTTGCTTATTTGCAAGATTACCTGGATGGCCATTAGCGGGGTTTTATTCTAAATATAAAAATATTTTGATAAGCTAATAATTTAGCTGGTTGAAGCATAATGATCTTTGGAGCTGCCAGGGCTATTCTATTTAGCTTTTTTTTAATTATTCTTTAAATTTGTTATTGGTGTTTAAAAAAAATCTTTTCCTATGAACAAATTAAGAATAATTAATACTTTATTGGTAATCTTTTTATTTTCTACAACTGCTGTTTCTCAAAGTGGCTTATGGAATTTAGTTATGTCGAAGGGAAGCGGCTATACCAACCAAAGATGGAAAACCAATACCAATTTCCCAAGTGAAGAAATAAAGAAAGACTGGAATGATGGTTACTCCATAACAGAACTGACCTACCATGATGGCAAATGGGCAGTGGTGATGTCAAAAGGTGCAAACCTGGGTATTCAAAGGTGGCGAAAGAGGACTTATTTTCCTGAAAAAGAGATAGATGAAGGTTGGGATGATGGATATAATATTTCGCATCTTACCTATGGAAACGGAATGTGGGTGCTTGTTATGAGCAAAGGTTCTACCCAGCCCGCACAGATTTGGCGAACCCGTAGTTATTACCCTCAGGATGAAATAAAAGAGTATTGGAACAAGGGATACTATATCACCGATTTGATTTATGGCGATGGCAAATGGGCCCTGGTAATGTCCAAGGGTACAGGCTTTACAAAACAATCATGGCGAACCAGAAAATATTACCCAAAAGATGAAATTAAAGAATTGTGGGATAAAGATCATGATATTACCAGCCTGACATACGGCAATGGTGTTTGGGCTCTAGTGATGTCTAAAGGCTCAAAATATACACAGCAGTGGTGGAGGACACGGAAGAATTTTCCTGAAACAGAAATTAAGGAACTGTGGGGCAAAGGTGCCTATATTACCTGCTTGAGCCAGGGCCTATACGAAACAAAGGCAGAGGTACCAATTGTTGAAAACAAAGCCCCCACCATTGAAATAACCGAACCTGCTGTTACCAGAGGATTTAAAGTAGTAAAGGTACCTACTATGAGAATTGCAGGCTATGCAAGAGACAATGATGGTATTTCCAACGTAAAAATAAATAACACCACTGCAACCGTAAATTCCTCAGGATATTTTTATGCTAACGTGCCCCTTGATGAAGGAGAGAATATGATCAGGGTTTCAGCAACGGATAAAAAAGGGAAAATTGGACACCATTCTTTTACTTTGCAAAAGTCTGTTAACCAGGTGGTTGATAATCCAGTCAATGTTTCTCAAAAAAGGTTGGCACTGGTGATTGGCAATAGCTCATACCAGTATGGTGGAACCTTAAAAAATCCGATTAATGATGCAAGGGCAATGAAATCTAAACTGGAAAGACTGGGATTTACCGTGATGAAATGCGAAAATTGCAGCCAGAAAGACATGAAGCGGACAATTGATGACTTTGGTTCGAAGTTACAAAACTATGATGTTGGGTTATTTTTTTATGCCGGGCATGGTGTACAGGTTAATGGGAACAATTATCTTGTCCCTGTTGATTCAAAACTTGAATATGAGCGTGATGTTGAATACAATTGTGTGCAGGCAGGCAGAGTGCTTGGAAAAATGGAAAGCGCCAGGTCAAAGATTAATTTAGTTATTTTAGATGCTTGCCGCGATAACCCATTTGCGCGAAGCTGGAGCAGAAGTACAAGTTCTAAAGGGCTAGCCTTTATGAATGCTCCTTCGGGCTCATTGATTGCTTATGCAACTTCTCCAGGCAATACTGCATCAGACGGATCAGGAGCTAATGGACTATACACTTCTGCAATTTTGCAATACATTGGTCAGGCAGATTTGCAAATTGAAGACATGTTTAAAAAAGTAAGGCAAAAAGTAATTAAAGATTCTGGAGGGAAACAAACTCCCTGGGAATCAACTTCGTTGACAAAGGACTTTTATTTTAAGTATTAGTGTAATGTCAAGGCTAGTTTGGGGCTGTACCAAAACTAACTTTTGGTCGCTGAGCCTGTCGAAGTGAATGCTGATAATCAACAACATAGGCATTTCGACAAGTGGTATACTGAGCTTGTCGAAGTGCTCAATGACCCCCACTTTTACGACTTTTGATACAGCCCCAAGTGCACCAGCCAGGTGTTGTCACCTGGCTAATTTATCAGAAATATCATGCTAGAGGCTTAAAGCTTGAAGACCGAAGCTGGAAGTAACAGCACAAATTAGTTTTGCTTTTTACTTTCTGGCTTTGGATTTTAGTCTCCCAACTTCCGATTTTCTAGTCAAACTTGAGTGTTTTCAAATTTTTTATTCTTTGTATCGGATCTTCAGCACTAAATACATAAGTTCCCGCAACCAAAACATCTACACCGCTTTCAACCAGTTTTGCCGATCGTGAGGGGCCAACACCACCATCTACTTCAATAAGCGTCTTTGAACCACTTTTTATAATTAGTTCTTTGGCTTGCTGTATTTTTTTGTAGCTGTTATTTATAAACTTTTGCCCGCCAAACCCTGGGTTTACCGACATAATTAGCAGTAAGTCAATGTCTTGTATGATGTCTTCTAGCAAGTGAATGGGGGTATGCGGCTTTAGCGAAATACCTGCTTTCATTCCCAACTCTTTAATGGTACTGATTGTTCGGTGCAAATGCTCGCAAGCTTCGTAATGAATCGTCAGGATATCCGCTCCGGCATCTTTAAATTCTTCTATGTACCGTTCTGGCTCAACTATCATTAAATGGACATCCAGCGGTTTTTCCGCAAATTTTTTTATTTGCTTTATCACAGGAAAACCAATTGTTATATTCGGAACAAACATTCCATCCATTACATCAACATGTATCCAGTCTGCCTCACTCTTGTTTAAAAGTTTAATTTCTGATTCAAGATTGGCAAAATCAGCAGATAAAATGGATGGTGATACCAGATGTTGCATTTTTTTTGTATGTGATTAATAATGAGTCAATTGTAGTATGTGTCAGTCAGTTAAAGAGGTGTATTAATCTTCATTTTCAGCATCTTCTTCATCCTTTTTGGTTGTATCTTCAATTTCCAGAATGATTGGATCCTGATCTTCATCATATCGTCGTTTCCGCAAAGTTATCCTTAGTGCCTGAACCGCTTTTTCAAGGTTTACTTCAAGGGCTGGTGAATAGTTTAGTTCTGGTATTTTGGTAATGACTGATAAGGAATCGGATGACATATTTGTTACTTTAAAAATGTAGCTTGTCAATTCTTTTCCACCCTCCTCTTCTTCTTCCTGATCGACAAATCTTCTTTCAAAGGTTGTAACATCATTTTTCACCGAGGAAATATCATCGTAGAAGAATTCGTTTGTTCGTTCGTTTAAAATGGCATCATTCATCCAGTCGTAGGTGCAATTATAAAAAGAGATGTAGTTTTTTGTAAGGGCAACAACCTGCACTTTCCAAACACTATAGATAAAATGGCCTTCTTCGGTATCGCGCCGCTTAATTATTTCAGGTTTTACTCCTGGCTCGGCCCAATAAATCGGGTAGGGGATAATTAAAAAATGTTCAGCCCTTAACTCCTTCATATTCAGCCTTAAAGTAGTAATGGCTCGTTCCTTTACCTGCTTATTCAAATCTTCAAAAAACCAGTTGTACATATGTTGTACGGGAGGTCTTTCTTTATAAATTTGAGCATCCCTAAAATAAGGGCGTATCCAGATGGCAAATAAACTCAAACCAAACAAAATTAATATTAGGCCAGCTAAAAGTGTGTTGTTAAAAGTGTATAAGATAAAAATCCCGGCTAATACCAAACCCAAACTAATACGGATGATATTAGAGAACGAAGGGTACTCTGCCCCATAAAGGGTAAAGTACTTATTCATTAAATCAATTCTTTCGGGTGATCTCATCATAGTTTAGAGATTGGAAATTAGTGTATTAGAACTTAGTAATTGGCTCGTTTTTCATTTAATTTCTAAGTTCTAATTTCAAATTTCTATTTTAACGCCTTCAATTGTTCTTCAATGGCTGTAATTTTTGTCTCCGCTTCGGCTTTTTTCTTTTGCTCAAGTTCCACTACGTTGGCAGGTGCGTTATTTACAAAGCGTTCATTACCAAGTTTTTTCATCACCGAATTAAGGAAGCCTTTCGTATAATCCAGTTCCTTTTCAAGCTTGCTGATTTCTTCTTCTTTATCTACCATGTCGCCCAGCGGAACAAAATATTCTACTGCACTTACAATAAAGTTTACTGCGCCTTCTACTTTTTCTTCAATAAAATCAATTTGCTTAACGCCTGCTAATTTTTCAATAACCGGATCCAATTTATCCATGTAGGCCTGATTGTTTTTCTTAACATTCAGCACCAGCATTTCCCGCTGAGGGATATTTTTCTCTTTTTTAATTTTTCGGATAGCCGAAACAACCTCTTTTTTATTTTCAAAGGCTTTTAATAGCTCTTCATCAACATCACCTGCTTTTGGTGATTCGGCAACAACAATACTCTCTCCTTCTTTCCTTTCTTCAATCAATTGCCAAATTTCTTCTGTAATAAATGGCATAAATGGGTGAAGCAACCTTAACAACTTATCTAAAAACCTGACTGTTTTTTCATAGGTTTTAGCATCAATTGGTTGTTGGTAAGCAGGTTTAATCAGCTCAAGGTACCAGGATGAGAATTCATCCCAGAAAAACTTGTAAACGGTCATTAATGCTTCTGAAATCCTAAATGCATCTAGTTGATTATCAAGGTTTTTAATGGTGTCGCTAAGTTTGTTTTCAAACCATTCAATTGCAATTTTAGCACTTTCTGGTTGAGGAATAGAGTCATCGGTTTCCCATTGAAAAATAAGCCTTGAGGCGTTCCATATTTTATTACCAAAATTTCTGCCTTGTTCAGGTAATTTGGTATCAAACAATAAATCGCCTCCTGCTGGCGAGCAAAGCAGCATTCCTACCCTTACTCCATCAGCACCGTATTGTTTCATTAACTCCAATGGATCGGGCGAATTACCTAATTGTTTCGACATTTTCCGTCCTTGATTATCTCTAACAACACCTGTAAAATAAACATTCTTAAACGGAAATTCATTTCGGTATTCATAGCCAGACATGATCATCCTGGCCACCCAGAAAAAGATAATGTCTGGAGCAGTTACCAAATCATTAGTTGGGTAATAATAGTTAACATCTTCATTATCAGGGTTGTTTATGCCATCAAAAACGGATATTGGCCATAGCCACGACGAAAACCAGGTGTCTAAAACATCTTCATCTTGCCGTAAATCGCTAAGCTGCAAATCTTTATTGCCCGTTTTTTCTTTGGCCAGTTCAAGCGCTTTTCCAGAAGTTTCGGCCACAACAAATTCATTGCTGTTGGGCAAATAATAAGCTGGTATTTGATGTCCCCACCATAATTGACGCGAAATATTCCAGTCCCTTACATTTTCCATCCAGTGCTTGTAAGTATTTTTAAACTTTGGTGGATGAAAAGCAATAGTATCATTTACAACATTATTGAGGGCTGGTTTTGCAATTTCGGCCATTTTCAAGAACCATTGCATCGATAGTTTTGGTTCAATAACAGCATCAGTTCTTTCAGAAAAGCCAACCTTGTTTACATAATCCTCAATTTTTACAATGTGGCCTTCTTCCTGAAGTTTTTCAACTATCAGGTCACGAACTTCAAAACGATCTTTCCCAACAAATAATTCTGCTGATTCATTTAAGGTACCGTCATCATTAAATATATCGATGCTTGGTAAGTTGTGTTTTATACCCAACTCATAATCATTGATATCATGTGCCGGGGTAATTTTTAATGCACCTGTACCAAACTCCCTGTCAACATATTCATCAGTAATCAAAGGAGTTTCACGGTTGACAAGTGGGATAATTACTTTCTTTCCATGAAACTTTGTAAAGCGCTCATCTTCAGGGTGTACACATACAGCTGTGTCGCCTAAAATGGTTTCTGGGCGTGTGGTGGCAATGGTAATATATTCATCTTCATCCTTAATTTTGTATCTTACGTAGTAAAGTTTTGATTGAAGCTCTTTGTGGTTCACTTCTTCGTCTGAAACAGCTGTTTTGGCCGAAGGATCCCAGTTTACCATCCTCACCCCACGATAAATAAGTCCTTTTTCATACAAATCAACAAAAACTTTGATCACACTTGCCGAAAGTTGATCGTCCATCGTAAAAACTGTTCGATCCCAATCACATGAGGCTCCTAGTTTTTTTAATTGCTCAAGGATAATACCACCATGTTTGTGCGTCCACTCCCAGGCGTGCTTAAGGAATTCAGTCCTGCTTAAATCTTGTTTCTCAATTCCTTCACTTTTTAGTTTTGCAACCACCTTGCTTTCAGTAGCAATGGATGCATGATCAGTACCAGGCACCCAGCAGGCGTTCTTACCCTGCATACGTGCCCTTCGGATTAAAATGTCCTGAATGGTATTGTTCAGCATGTGGCCCATGTGCAAAATACCTGTAACATTTGGTGGCGGAATTACAATGGTGTAAGGTTCTCTGTCGTCTGGTTTTGAGCTAAATAGCTTGTTTTTAAGCCAGTAGGCGTACCATTTTTCCTCCGTGCTCTCAGGATTATATTGTGAAGGAATGTCTTTTGTCATCTTTTCTGTCCCTTTTAATGATTCTTTATTTCAGACCGCAAAAATAATAAAACATTCCTTGTATTCAACTATAGCTCATGTATTTTATACTAAGCCAGTTTGGAATATTGTGAAATAGAATTCCATGATGGCTTTGTAAATGCCGATCGACTGGCAGTTTTGTTTTGTGAGTTCACGAACCTTCTGATTGCAGTGGTGGCTCTATGTGACAAAAAAAAGTAACATAAGAGACCACATAAAACAAAACAATTACTAACAGCGGTTCGGTATAACTAACAATGGCCTGTTGATTTAGTAACACTTCAATTCTTCAAGCTTACCTTCAACCTGTCACCCTAAGCGGAGCCGGAGAGGCATTCTAAGCCTGTTACCCTCCGTCGAAGGGTTCACCTCAATTAAAACTTGTAAACCAACGCATTTTGCCAGTTGTAAAACAGCTCCTGCACGTTTTCAGGAGGGTTCGAATCATAAGTTGTCTGTAGGGCAATTTTAAAAGTTAATGCATCACTTATTTGCAAACCAAGACTTGTTTCGGATGAAACCCGATAATTATCAAAGTTGGTAAAAGCAGGTTGATAATAAGTAATGTTTTTAAAACTAAGGTTTTCTCTAATGTCCCATGTAATACTTGCATATGAAGCAATTCGTGCAAATTCAAGTGTTGTTTTAAGGCTGTCGGAACGTTGTTCATATTCATACATTCCAAGCGTTGCAATAATGAATTCAACTTTTTCGCGGTTCACTAACCTAAACCTGGGACCTCCGCCCAAAAGAAACCTTCTTTCCATCAACTTAATGGTATTGTATTGATGCTGAACAAAGGCTTCAAAAGTTAAAAAACTACTGTCTTTTACCGTGTAGTTATACCTAAGGTGTTGAAAACCACTATTTACCAGGTCATCTTCATCTACTCTTATAAGGTTTAGATCATTTAAAAGTATAATGGTACTGGCACCTTTTTTATATTGCAGGTCGATATTATTCTTGAATTGCGAAATGTTTTTTCCGTTGTCCATCAGGTTAAAACCAAAACTAAGGGCACCTGCAAAACCATCCTGTTCACCTTTTCGCTTTTTCTCAATGTTTACTACCTGTGCAAAAGTATTTGGGATTGATACCCCAATTAAAATCAAAACAATTATTATTCTTGATACAGATCTAATCATATTTCAATAAATTTAAATTAACGAATACAAAAAAAGCCCAAATTTTACTTGTCTGCAAAGCATTTACCCAATTATTATGTGATTATTGCGTTTTATTAGATAAAAAGTTTGTGATTATCTTCTTATAATTATTTAAAAGTATAATTTTGTTTTTCGATAAAATTAGTGAAATCTTTAAATTTAATATTCGTGAAAAAGTATTTTTTATTTATTATGGTTTTGGCAATCAGCGTGATAAGTTGTGGCCAGAACAACGATGAGGACCAAGGTTCCGGAAAAAAACCAGAAATGATATTTGATGAAACCAATTATGATTATGGTGTTATTGATTATAGTGGTAATGGAACTTACGAATTTGTATTCAAAAATACAGGTAAGGTACCTCTAATCATTAAAAGAGTTGATTCATCATGTGGATGTACAACGCCTGAGTGGAGCAAGGAGCCAATTAAACCCAAAGGTAAGGGGAAAATTGTTGTTAAATACGACACTAAAAGAATAGGAAGTTTTATAAAAAGCGTAAAAATCTATTCAAATGCAAAAAATTCTCCGGTTGAGTTAGTTATTCGTGGAGAGGTCAAGCCAGCTGATTAAGATCATTGTTGGTTTGCAAAAAATAGTGTCAATTTGCAATTAGGAAAATCTAATATTTATTGACAAAAAGACTTAAATTTCATTGATTATGCCAAAATTATCAAGCAGAGGGGGAGAAATGCCGGCCTCGCCAATTAGAAAACTTGTTCCTTTTGCAGAACAGGCTAAAAAGAACGGCAAAAAGGTTTATCATTTAAATATTGGGCAACCTGATATTTCAACTCCAGAGGTAGCATTAGAAGCGGTTCGCAATTATGAAGAGGCGGTCATTGAATATAGTCATTCTGCTGGTAATGAGTCATATAGGCGTGGATTAGCGGAGTATTACCAGGCGCTTGGAATTGATGTTACTTATAAGCAAATAATGATAACAACAGGTGGCTCTGAAGCGATATTATTTGCTTTTTTAGCCACCATGAACCCTGGCGATGAGGTGGTTATTCCTGAACCTTATTATACAAATTATAAGGGTTTTGCAAATGAAGCTGGGATAAAGGTTGTTCCAATTACATCATCTATTGAAACTGGTTTTGCATTGCCTGAAATTGAAGATTTTGAAAAAGTTATTACTGATAAGACAAAAGCTATTATCATTTGTAACCCCAATAATCCAACAGGTTATTTGTATTCCAAAGAAGAACTCTTGAAACTTAAAGATCTTGTTTTAAGGCACGATTTGTACATCTTTGCTGATGAAGTGTATCGCGAATTTGTGTATGACGGACTGAAACATACTTCGGTTCTTGAAATTGAAGGTTTGGAACAAAATGCAGTGCTATTAGATTCGGTATCAAAAAGATACAGTATGTGTGGTGTGCGAACAGGTGCTTTGGTAACCAGGAACAGCAAAGTGTACGAAACAGCCTTAAAATATGGGCAGGCACGTTTAAGTCCGCCTTCATTAGGCCAGGTGGCAGGCGAAGCTGCGTTAGGAACACCAAAAAAATACTTTGATGAAGTCTATCAGGAATACATCAACCGGAGAGATTTTGTGATTGATGAGTTGAATAAAATTGAAGGTGTATATGCACCAAAACCCAAGGGGGCATTTTATTCAGTCATTAAACTTCCGGTAAAAAGTGCTGAGGATTTTTGTCAATGGCTGTTGGAAGAGTTTGATTATGAAAACGAAACAGTAATGTTGGCACCTGCAAGTGGCTTTTATGCAACCCCTGGTTTGGGCAGCGATGAAGCAAGAATTGCCTATGTGCTAAATATTGGTGAGCTACGAAAAGCTGTAAAATGCATTAAAGAAGCACTAAAAGTATATCCAGGCAAAAAATAATCTAAGATTTTATTATTCGCTGTTTTAATTGCTTAGCTTCGGTTGCTGAGCCTGCCGAAGCATCGAAGCCCAAATTTCTAACTACTTGAACACAGAACTATTCATAGCCCGCCGTTTGTTTTTTGCTAAAGAGAGCAAAGGCGGCATTTCTAATTCGGTACTTTCTATTGCAATTTTTGGTATTGCCTTAGGAATGGCTGTGATGATACTTTCAGTTGCTATTGTTACTGGTTTCAAACAACAGGTCAGAAATAAAGTAACTGGTTTTGGTGCTCATATTGTTATTTCAAACTATGACAATAATAATTCCTATGCTGCTAACCCAGTAAGCAAAAAACAAAGCTTTTATCCTGATATTGAGCAGGTTGAAGGTGTAAGACACATACAGGCTTTTGCCACAAAGGCAGGTATTATTAAAACTGATACAGATATCCAGGGTGTTGTATTAAAGGGCATTGACCATGATTACGACTGGAGTTTTTTTGAAGACAATATGCTCGAAGGCAGTAGCTTTAGGGTAAAAGAGGGGGCGAAAACTGATAGTGTAATTGTTTCAAAATATTTAGCTTCATTGCTTAAGTTAAAACTTGGGGACTACTTGTACATGTACTTTGTAAGTGACCCGATAAAAAGTCGACGATTTACAATTTCAGGAATATACTCGACTGATTTACAGGAGTTTGATAAGTTGTTTGTTTTGGCAGATATTGGCCATGTGCAAAAGCTGAATGGCTGGACAGAAAACCAGGTGGCTGGATTTGAAATATTGATTGACGATTTTGACCAGCTTGATTTGATGAAATCAGTTGTAAACAGTCGGGTAGGAACCATTTACGAAGAGGGCAAAGAGCAATTGTATGTTGAAAATGTTCGCGACAGGTACCCTCAAATATTTAACTGGCTTGAGCTTACTAACACTAATGTTTGGGTTATTTTGGTAATCATGATTATAGTCGGAACCATCAATATGGTATCTGGGTTGTTGGTGATTATTCTTGAGCGTACAAGTATGATTGGGGTGTTAAAAGCTTTGGGGGCAAAAAGCTTTAGTATAAGTAAAGTGTTTTTGTACCATGGAGCTTTTTTAATAAGCAAAGGCTTGCTGTTGGGAAACATAATTGGTATTGGGCTGGGGCTTTTACAACACTATTTCAAAATTATAAAATTAGATCCAACAACCTATTATATCGATAGTGTACCAATTAATTTCAAATTGTGGCACATTTTGGCACTCAATACCGGAACTTTGGTCATTACCACAATGGTACTTGTTATTCCTTCCTTATTTATTGCCTTTATAAGGCCAGCTAAAGCAATTAAATTTGCTTAACATGGTTGTTTTAAACGCCAAATATTTTTGATACTTCATCCTTAAATATCTTTCCCACAGGTAATTTAGTGTTGTTTACTTCAATCAGGTTTCCTTCTAACAAAAGTATTTCGCGAATAGCCACAATATAGGATTTATGAATTCGGATGAAAAGGTTGTGAGGTAGTTTTGCTTCCAGTTCTTTTAATGAAGCAAGTGCGGTAATCTTTTTTTTATTAGTGTGAAAAGTAATACCGATTTTACTTTCAAAATAGTTCAATTTCGGCAAAGCCTCAGTCGACTATTTTCAAGTAGCATCGGCATTTACCATTGCAATTTATATTTTGCTTTTGGACTAAATTATAAATGCAGTTGGTATAACATAGGCTTTTTGTCCTTCGATGTATAAAATGTCATCGAAATTGATTTCATACAACTTTCTGTCTGCACGTATTAACCTGAGTTCGACATAAAATATTCAAACTGTGTGAATATTTTTAATCGAACTCAGGTTATTATTATACTCAACCTCCTTTTGCGCTTTTGTCAATATTATCTTTGTCATACGACATCAAAAATAATTTTTTTACAATATTTAAAGGTGGTTGGGTATATTACATATTACTGGTGGAATTATTGATCAGTAGGATTAGTTTTCTCGAATGTTACTCCTTTAATCTTCTGTAAATCAGTATGTATAAACAAATTCTATTTGTTTATAGGAATTATTGATTTGATTTATATTGGTGCTTGTTTTACCTTTGAACCATGTTAAACTTAAATAATAAAAAACATGAAAACAATAGGATTAAATAACTCAAACTTAGAACAAGTCTCCAATCAATTGAATCAATTATTAGCCGATTATCAAGTTTATTATCAAAACCTTAGGGCGATGCACTGGTTGGTAAAAGGGCCTAATTTTTTTCAATTGCATGAAGCTTTTGAAAAACTTTATACTCAGGCAGCTGATAAGATTGATGAAATTGCAGAAAGGATTTTAATTATTGGTTACAAACCATTGCATTCTTTCAGGGATTATCTTGCAAATGCAGGTATTTCTGAGCTTGCTGATGTTGGAAGTGAAACTGAATTAATAGCAAGGGTAAAGCAAGATGTTTTAGCTTTGTTAGAGCAAGAAAGAAAAATTGTTGAGACTGCCTCAGAAGCTTCTGATGAAGGAACCATAGCTTTATTAACAGAGTTAATACCTGAACAGGAAAAGTTACTTTGGATGCTTGATGCAATGCAAAACTAATAGCAAAGCTTCTTTAAGCAGTGAATTTTATACATGGGGATGTATCAAACCAATTTTTGGTCGCTGCATTTCGACAGGCTCAATGCCCGAGCTTCGGTTGCTGAGCCTGTCGAAGCATCGAAACGAATCCTGAGAATCAACAACATAGGCATTTCGACAAGTGGCACACTGAGCTTGCCGAAGTGCTCAATGACCCTCACTTTTACGACTTTTGATACAACCCCATAGCAGCACAGCTTTCCAAAGCTGTGTTTTTTTTTGGTGAACTTTCAAGATTCCTTAATGCCTGCATAATGAATGATTAAAAAAGCTTTATTATTTTTGCCAAATGCAAAATAGCAGAATTATAGCAAGTTTAAAAGAAGAACTACAGAAACCTTTGCCAGGATTAAAAGCACAGCAGGAAATGGTTCCTTTATCAAGACGAAAAGATTTAGAAAGTGAACCAGTTAATCCTAAAAAGGGAGGAGTGTTGCTGTTGATTTATGAAGACGGCCCTAATTTAATGCTCGTATTTATTGAAAGAACTGATGATGGTGGGGTTCATAGCAGGCAAATTAGTTTTCCAGGTGGAAAGTTTGAATTTGGAGATAAAGACCTGATTCATACATCGTTACGTGAAGCGGAGGAAGAGGTAGGGATCGATGCTGCTAATGTACAGGTGCTAGGCAAGCTGACACAAATGTTTATCCCTGTAAGTAATTTCCTTGTTTCTCCAACTGTTGGGTTTTACAAAGGCAAACCCAATTTTAAACCAAACCCCACAGAAGTTGCTGAGATACTTGAAGTTTCGTTGCAGCATTTAATGAATGATCAAACCAGGAGAATTGATACTGTGGATGTAAGGGGAAGAAAATTTGAGGTTCCGGTTTTTCATGTAAATCATCATAATATTTGGGGGGCTACTGCTATGATGCTAAACGAGTTTATTCAGGTGGTTAAACGAATTAACGGCAAAGTGTAGTTTTGATTAAATTTTATCAGCTAGCTGGTTCATTTTTGGAACCATTGTCATTCTCTTTTTTATATTCCATCCACCATTCCAGAAATTCTCTTTCTAACAGAATTTCACCTTTGAATTTTTTTTCATAGGCCTCCTTTTCCTCCGTGCTGATATGTAATCTCTTAATTTTAAAAGACCAATCATCACGAACAGCTATAGAAAAGCCACCCAGGGCAGTGTTTTCTTTAAAAAGCTCTATTCTGTTTCTCAATTTTTTATTCTTGTGAGTTCTGTTTTGTTAAATTATTATACTAATAAAATAATCAATTTATGTGCCAATTGTAGAAAAAAGACAACTTTGCTTGGAGTTAAAATGCGTTAAAATTTCAAAGAAACACCTATCTCCATTTTTACGATTTCTTGTCTTGAGTGATAGCTATCTGTTTTTATATCAGTAAAATAAGTACTCGAATTGAAGTGGTTGAACTGATAAAACATACCCGAAACAAGCAACAGGTAGTCATTTATTGGGACCTTTAAATACAAACCTCCTCCAAAGCTGTATTTCTTTTTAAAATGGCTCATTGCTTTATTACTAAGTTCACTATCAAATGGTTTTAAACTTTTCGGGTAAAAATAAACCGCTCCATTTAATGTAGGGGAAATAAGGAACTTATCAAAGGCTAAAAATTCATAACCAGAACAGATTCCAAAATGGAATAACATAGCTGGCCAGTTTCCTTGGCTTGAATACTCAAGGTTTCCACTATTCCCTACTTTATGGGCTATTATTCGGGTATTGTTCTCATAATTATTGTTTTCAAAACAAAAATAGGTTCCAATGTAAAATTTTTTAAAGTAATACTGTGCTTGTAACTTAAGGTTGAAACTATGAATAAGTTTTGCCTGATAATAAACCGAGGATACGCTTTGGGAGCTATCAGTTAAATATCTTAATGATGAAACGCCGCTATGTATGCCAGTGGTCAGCATTATTTGAAATCGTTGAACATCTTTTCTTTTTAAAAAGCCCGGGAATTTACCCTTCTTTTGATGATATTTGGGGTTTAAAATGCTGTATTTCAATGTTTTATTTTCCGAGGTGGTTGTTATATTTACAAACTGTATATGACGATTGAAAAGAATTGGACTAAAAGGTTGTTCAGCAATTTTATAAAAACCTTTTAATTCGGTTTGTTCATTTAAGGTCAGAAGAATTAGGAGTTGTTGTTTGTTTGGTGTTTGATATTCGTTAATAATAACCAGCAGAGTGTCCTCTGTTTCTGAAAAGGAAGGTAAACAGGCAAAGTGCTTTTGGTCATGGTTTTTAGCAATAATTTCAATACAGTATTTCCCATTATTCAAATTAAATGCTGATAATTCAGCACTATCAACATAAAGTTCGTTGTATACTTTATCAATTTTAATGGGAAGTTCAATGATAAAGTCTAATGAATCTGATTCCTGACCAACAACCAGGTTTGGGATAACGACGAAGAAATACACCAAACGAAAAGAAAGGTTCATTTCGTGAGTTTTTGATGTTTATACCGAATGGTTATCATGTAACGGAAATTAAAACCACCTAACA
>JBNKJW010000149.1:0-5882 GCA_050291445.1 Bacteroidales bacterium
AACAAGAAAAATTAACAACTAATATTGAAGACCATATGGAAATACTTCAACAAAGCCCGGAACGAATAATGAAATATTTTAAACATGACAGTATTAAATATGCTGCGTAAAAATCTCGTTAAATACCCGTCGGGTTAATAAGGTCAAGATTGAGTTTGAGTGGAGAAAAAAAACAACGAATTAACCAGGGATTAAGTTCTAAATTACATTTATTCCAACCATATGATATTAAAAAAAGTAATTAACCCACAAAATTATTTGCTGTTGTTTATCTTCTTCCTGGCAATATCCTGCAATCCGGGCAGGGTTTACCACGAAAAGTATACTTTTGAAGATTACCAATGGCAAAAAGAAGAAAAGGTGGTTTTCAAACCTGTTTTCACAGCCGAAGAAGTGCAAAAAAAATATCAAATCCAATTCAATATCAGACATATACAAGGTTTTCAACCTTTGTTTTTAAACCTATATATTGAAATAACACGGCCAGATGGAAGCCAGGCTGAAAAAGAAGAAAGTATTCAGATAAGGAGTGATAAGGAAGAATACCTTGGCGATGGAGCTGGCAGTTACTGGGATTTGGATCATACCATCAAAGAAACTTTTAAATTTGATCAGCCTGGTGAATACATAATAAAACTTTTGCCAGTGACAGAAGACAAGCAAATCTATTTTATGAATGAAATAGGTTTGAGTATTATTGAAATTAAAGAATAAGTTGGGTTTGTATTTGGGCATTATAAATAATCATTTGGCATTGTTCTTTGGTCATTTGACACCCAGTGTCAGCCTTAATGACTAATTACTTAACGAATTAACAATTTAATAAAAATGAATTTTACATCAAAAACAATATGGATTACAGGAGCTTCTTCAGGAATTGGCGAAGCACTCACTTACGAGTTTTCAAAACTGGGGGCAAAAATCATTATCTCTGCCCGAAGAATTGAAGAACTTGAACGAGTAAAATCCAACTGCTTAAAACCAGAAAACATTAACATACAGCCACTTGACTTGACAGAACACGCTGAAATAAAAGAGATATCGAAACGAGTTTTAAACGAAAATGGTTTTGTGGATATCCTTATTAACAATGGAGGAATTAGTCAACGCTCATTGACCAAAAACACACCACTCGAAATTGACAAAAAAATAATGGATATCAATTATTTTGGGACCATTTGCCTAACCAAAGAGATTTTGCCATCGATGATAGAAAAAAAACAAGGGCATATTGTTACTTTAAGCAGTCTAACTGGTAAGTTTGGGGCTCCGCTCCGCTCTGCCTATGCAGCTTCAAAACATGCGCTCCATGGTTTTTTTGATACTTTACGCTCTGAAATATGGCGAGATAATATTTATGTTACCCTTATTTGCCCGGGTTATGTGCACACCAATGTTTCGGTTAATGCACTCACATCCAGTGGAAAAGCACAAAACAGCATGGATCCGGAAACAGCCAATGGACTAAAACCTGAAGATTTAGCCAAAAGCATCATAAAAGCCATAAAAAACAAAAAAGAAGAGCTGGTTATAGGTGGCAAAGAAGTAATGGGTGTTTACCTAAAGCGCTTTTTCCCAAAGTTGCTTTCAAAAATAGTAAGAAAAAAGTCTCCAGAATCCTAAAATTAGATTGATTTATCAAAAAAATAATTAAAAGCAGGTGTAAAAACCTGCTTTTTTAGTTATAAATTTTTAAATTTATACCAATACTTTAATCTGGCAATACTTTAAAAAATAGTTATGAAAAAAGAACAATTACTACTGCTAATCTTGCTATTTATTTTTGTTGGGATACAACAAGTAAATGGCCAACCACAAGTTACTAATTACTCAAATCTAAACGATGTATTTTCACTTTATTTTCAGGATGGTAGTGGGTCAATTGACACCATGTGGGCCGGAACATCAGGCGGTGTAATGTACAGAATATCAGATGATTACTCAAATAATTACAAAACACTCACCCTACAGAACGATGGGCTTGGCAGCAACTACATTACAGCAATTGCTGTAGATGATTCCGGGAACAAGTTTTTTGGTAGTTTTGATAATGGAGTTACCATGTACTACGAAACCAATACTCCGGTTATTTTTAATTCAGACAACTCACCAATTGACAACAGGATTTATTGCCTGACCAAAGACAATAGCGGACATATATGGGCTGGAACTGCAAATGGTGCATTTAGGTTTAATGGAACTGATTGGGATTCATTTAATACTGATTCAGAAGCTCCTGGTGAAATCAGATCAATGGCTGTTGATGGAGATACCATTTGGTTTGCATCATTTGGAAGAGGGCTATATTTGTATGATATAAACAATGCAACTTGGGCACAAGAAACTACTGATGTTAGTGCCTTAGAGACAAACAATAACATTCCTTCTAACAATGTAACTGCAATTGAAGCCAGAAATGATTCAGTATTGGTTGGTAGCCCTGCTGGTATTTCTTTTTATAGACCGGGTAATGACTGGATCACTGAAAGTCTTGCAGCAGGAACTGAAATACAGGAGATTGAAATTAGCAATAGCAGTGGAATGCTTGCTAGTACATCAAATGGAGTTTATCAGTCATTTGGAAGTACTTGGTCTCCTCTGTTCTTCCCTGATGGTTTACCAAACCTGCCTTCAGGGCCAATTGAAACTGAATACACGTTTTTATGGATAGGTTATAAAAATATCGGTGGTGGTGTATTTCGATTAAATCCTATTATTACAAGTGGACATCCTCCTGCATTTATTTTAGAAGATCCTATGTATCCAGCAAAAAACGCCATCAACAATATCATCTCATATAAAGACACAACCATCTTTTCTACCTCTGGAGCAGGTTTATTAATTTTTGATGGTAGTGAATGGACACAACAGATGTTTGATGGTACACAGAATATATTTTATGATTTGGACATCCATGACGACACTTTATTTATTGCTGGTGGTGAGGCTTCATATAGTGTCATTGCATATAGTTTAACAGATGGCGGCTATACATCTCACTCTATTTCAGTAACAGATTTCCCTGTTCATGCAATTGCTGTTGATGCAAGGGATCAACAAAGAATATGGACAGGGAATGATAATGGGGTTTATTCAATTTATGGGGGGGGAGCTGATGATACTCATGATTTTACCACAGCTGATGGACTCCTTAATAATTCTATTATTGCAATAGAAGCAGATTCAGCTGGGAATGTTTGGTTCTTACACCCAAATGGGGTAACTATGTACGATGAAACCAACACCGGAAATGAGTTTACTACCTACGACCTCTCTGCCTTAGGATTTAATACCGCTGTTTTAACAAATATTGCAGCCGATGAAAATGGAGGTGTTTGGATAACAAGCGATCGGGGAGTTGTTGAACTTAATGGAGGTACTTTAACACACTACACAACTGCCGACGGGCTTGCAGACGACCATGTTTTATCAGTAAACATTGGCCGCAATAATATAAAATACTTTGGCACCAACCAGGGTGGCATTAGTATTTTAAGCGATTATGGCTGGAAAAATATCACTAAAGCGAATGGAATACTAACCAACCATATCACTGCCATTGCATACCAGGAAAACAGATCCTCCACTTGGTCAGGAGGTGACTGGGGTGGAATTTCTGCCACACGCATTAGCTCTGTAGCAACCGAAGTTTCTGTACAGCCTGGCGTTGTTTGTTACGGAAGCCCTGTTTATTTGGATGCACAGGCCTTTGGTGGGTTTGGCTCAGACAGTTATAACTACACCTGGAGTTCGTCAGACGGAACTTTTACATCAGCCACTCAAACAGCAACTGTATACCCCGAAACTGCAACCACCTACCATATTGAAGTAAATGATGGCTATACATATACTGACAATTATTACACAGTAATGGTAAATACTGTTGACTCATCAGAAATCAATGGTCCGGATTCCATTTGTCCAAACGGAGAAATTGTCAGTTACAATATCATAAACGGCACAGGCTCAGTCAATTCCTATTATTGGACAATAGATGGGGGAACAATTAGCTCATCAGATCTTTCAGCTTCTGTTGTTGATGTGTACTGGGATACAAACCTTACTACAGGAAATCTGTATTTAACTGAAACTGATACAAATGATTGTTCCATAACCCAGCAGTTTGGAGTTGATATCCTATCAGGCATAGTTCCCAATATTGTATTAAAAAACGGAGGACAGATTTTAATTTGCACTGATTCAGGCTATATTTACCAATGGTATAAAGATGAAGTACCAATTCCTGATGCAACCAGACAATTTTATTATTTAGATGAAGATTTGGGGGCATCAGTTAATGGAGCCTATTATGTTAAAATGGATGTAGGTAATGAATGCCTGCTTCAATCCAGAGCTGAACTTATTGACCGACTGGCACTAAATGCCTACCCAGTGCCTGCAACAAGCGTTTTGAACATTGATTTTACTAACGAAAACAATGCAACTGGAAAAGCAATAATCAGGAATCAGCATGGAGCTATAATACAGGAAATTCTATTCACTAATGAGCCCCATTCCAATCACTTAGAAGTAGATGTATCAAACTATAAACCAGGCACTTACTTGTACTCAATAGTGATTGGGTCTGAAAAAACAAAATCAGGAAAATTTATTGTTAACTAAACTAACCACACTTGTAATTATGACACATAAAATTGTTATTTCTTTAACACTATTGTTGGCACTATTTTATAAAAGTAATGCCCAAGACAGACTTATAACAGGTAAAATAACCGATGTAAAAGGAAATCCACTGGCAGGTGTAAATGTTTCGGCCAAAGACTACCCTGCCACAACAACCATCAGTGGTGTAGATGGAGAATTCAGGCTGCAAGTTTTTGATTTTACCAAAGCTGTGGTTTTTGCATTTTCGAATATGAGAACCAAGGAAGTAGCCCTGAATGATACCATTGACAGATTATTAGTTGTTATGAAGTACAAGCCCCTGAAAAATGAGAATCCATGGAGCCTTGCCTTTAACATTTTAGCAGGACAATCGCATGTGTTCAATAGTGCAAAAGACAAACACCCCGACTGGGAATATCATGGCGAACCCGGTTTTATGAGTTCAGTTGAATTAGAGTACTTTTTCACACAAAATTTTGGTGTAGGAACTGGTATTGGCATCAATTTCTATACTAGTTCGGTGTTTGCTAATAACGTTTATAATGATCAAAATACAATTGAAAGAATCGATCAGGACAATGACACCTTATTTTTATATTTAGACAATACTACCTTAGCCGAAAAAACCAAGGTACGAACACTGAGTTTTCCAGTTAAAGCTAAATTTAGGCTTTGGCCGGGCAAAAAATGGAGCATGAATGCAGATGTGGGCCTTAAAATAATGAGAACGCTATCTGCAAAAGTTGAAGCCAATGGCGAAACCGAATGGCGTGCATATTATCCGCAATACAGTGTAGTGATTTATGATGTACCAGATTATGGCTACACCTATTATGATGTAAACTCAGAAAATTCTATCATCGATTATGAAAAATTAACCTACTCTTTCATTACCTCTGTGGGTGGAAGTTGGCGGATAAATAATAATATGAACCTTGATTTTGGTATGTTTCTAGAGCAGGGTTTAACCGATCTTAAATACGACCAACCTGTGCACGAGGCTGATTTTTTAAATGTTGTTGGCGAAGTGAGTGAAACAAAACTTCGTGCCTGGGGGATGAAGGTTGGGTTAAGGTATCAATTTATTAAAAAAAGGTAAAGAACCCTTTACCAACAAAAATACATATATATAACTTTTAACATTCTTTAATAGAAATTTAGACCAGTTAACAATAATTACACTTACTTTTGCTTCATAATCATACATCAAGTGATTGGTTTTTTTATAACAGGTTTGGTTTAGATTAGTATTTTTA
>JBNKJW010000150.1:0-2725 GCA_050291445.1 Bacteroidales bacterium
ATTAAAGTCAAACAAAAAATATCAGGTCAATTTAAATCCCCTTTTGGTGCCAACTGTTTTGCAATCCTCAGATCAATAACTGACACTTGCATTAAGAATAACCAAAATATTTTAAATGCACTGAAACTTATCGCTCAATCATAACCTGAGTAGTTACAAGAAATTTCAATTGTGTAAAAAATCAATCTACACTACCAATAGGCATTTAGTAAGCTATTAATTAGCCATATAGTGACTTTTTGTTTAGATCAACAAGTTTCCGAGACTTCTTCATGTTGAGTATAGTGTCTAAAATAATAGTTTTCAATGATTGTGTTCAGTATACTAAATAAAAATCATATATTTGTAAATCTATTAACTACACTTAACAGTAAAACGGATGAAGAATATCGCCAGAGAAGCATATCTATCAAGATTAAGACCATTTTATAACAAACAGCTGATTAAGGTGCTTACCGGACAAAGAAGGGTAGGTAAAAGTTATCTGTTAAGTCAAATAATGACTGAAATTCTAGAGCAATTTCCTAAAGCCAATTGCATCTTTATTAATAAAGAAAAGCATGAGTTTGATGAAATAACTGACTATAAGGAGCTTCATGAATATGTTGAAAAGAAAAGTGTTCCAGGAATGAATTACTTATTTATAGATGAAGTTCAAGATATAAAAGAGTTTGAAAAAGCCTTACGAAGTTTGCTTGCAGAAGAAAAATATGATATTTATGTGACCGGTAGCAATTCACAGATGTTATCGGGTGAAATGGCGACCTTTTTAAGCGGGAGACAAATAGAAGTTCAAGTTCACAGTTTATCCTATAAAGAATTTCTTACCTTCCATAACTTAAAGAACGAAAGAGCATCTTTAGATAAATATTTGAAATTTGGAGGTTTGCCATACATAATGCATTTACCCCTGGAGGATGAAATTGTGTTTGATTATCTAAAAAATATTCTGGCAACGATCTTATTCAGGGATGTTGTTCATCGATACCAACTGAGAGATGTCCCTTTTCTTGATAACCTGGTTCAATTTCTTGCTGATAATACAGGCAGTATCTTTTCAGCAACAAGAATATCCGATTATTTAAAATCTCAAAAGTCATCAAAAACAGTATCAGTTATTATTAATTACCTCAGCTATCTTGAAAATGCCTATATTATTTCTAATGTAAAGAGGAAAGATGTTCAAGGCAGAAAGATATTCGAAACCGGGAATAAATACTATTTTGAAGATGTTGGGCTTAGAAATGTTATTTATGGTTATAAACCTTCTGACATCAATAAAATACTTGAAAACGTTGTTTTTAACCATTTGAGATATACCAACTATAAAGTGAATATTGGTAAGTTTGAAAACAAAGAAATTGATTTTGTTGCTGAAAAAAACAATGAATTGGTTTATATCCAGGTTGCCTACTTATTAGAAAATGAAGCAACAATTGAGCGGGAATTCGGGAACCTTTTACAAATAAAAGACAACTATCGAAAGTATGTTGTTTCAATGGATAGCTTTTCAAGTCCTAATACTTATAAGGGAGTTAAGCATTTGACATTATCGGAGTTTTTAACTGAATTTGAATAATGTCCTGATAAAAACGGCACCACCATCTTGTTTAGAACGGGACTTCTGTCGACATTGGATCCTAATTTCTATCGAAAATTCATCAAGATTTCATCCTGAAAACCATCGAGTTTTCGTCAGTAGATTGATCGGAATTACTTCGAAAAATGTCAGCGAGATGATGAAATTTGTGAATACACATACCCCATGGTGTTTTTATCACCCCTTTCACCAATGACAGTAGATATTTGAGGGATAGTGTAGCCGTCGTCAAAAAGCCTTTTTACGTAATTGTGCCTGTAAAGGTGTGTTGAGATTCGTTTATTTTTAATAAAGAGTTTGTGGAACTGAGTATTGTACAAGAGCATTTTTTCGGAGTAGTATGAATACGACCTGATTAGGTTGTACAAAGTCCCTGAAGCCAAATGAGCCATATAAAAAGAATTAAAGTCTGAAATAGGAATTATCCTTGGATTGGAGAACTTTTGAGTTTGCACCAGGACAGAGTTGATATCAATTATTGAAACCCTTGAATAATCCAATAGTTCATTAATTCTTAAGCCAGTATTGTAAAGCGTATCAAAAATGATGTAGGAATACATGTCATAGCTTTTGGAATGGGCAATGATGGATTTACAGCAATTGTCTATATCGTTGTTGCTTAATTGCGTTACACTAAGGTTAAATCATTGTTGTAGGCCCAATACGAGGGCTGTGGGTCATTCTCCCAATCATGAAATCCTGTAATATTGGGAATGTCTGAACCATCATTAAATTTGGTGCACTGCCAGTTTCTTGCTAACCATATCTGGGCACCAATGGTAACAGTTTGATAAATATTGCCATCAGCATCTTCCAAAGAACCTGGATTGTCAAAGTCGTCTTTAATCAGGCGTACTGAAAGACTCACGTCATCAGGAGAATATCTTTGGTATAAATCAGCATTATCATAGCTTAATTTAAACCAAAAATCTGTAAACTTTTTTAGGACGGGTCATTTTGGGGATTTATCTGACAGCTTGCCAGTAATAAAAAATATGTTCAGCAATATTGTTTTGCCTGCACCATTCTTTATTGCTCAGCCCACTTTGGTGGCAGGCTTCAATCAGCTTGAACATTTTTTGCTTTTGCTCTTGGTTTGAAGTAATTTTATCCATATTTTTTTGC
>JBNKJW010000151.1:0-18189 GCA_050291445.1 Bacteroidales bacterium
AAAAAGTTTTTTCTGAAGAAGACAGATGGTTGATAGTGAATTACATCAGAAAACTTAAATAGTAAAAAAAGGAAGAGCTAGCTCTTCCTTTTTTTTATTAACTGATGTTTCCCAAGTTAAAGTTAATGCAAGGAAAAATTACTATTTTTTTTTAACCTTTGCACTTTTTTACAACTTCTCTTATGTAAATGTTTGATTTTGATAGGATTAGGCGTTTTTCAGTGAGTCCTAATTAATTTGGGGAGAGTAACATCTCCCTTTTTTGTTTCATCCTTTCCACAAATGGCAGGAATTATCTACAAAAACCCTTTCATTTCCTAGCCAGAATTCCACTTACTGATATTTTTCGGTTATTGATTGATTTATATCTGCTTTTGAGGCATATAAATCATTTTATTTCTCAGCTATTTTCCTTATATTTACTTAGTGCAACTTATTAATTAACAAAAGCTTAGGTCTTTGTTTTGAAGTTGGTTTTAACCATTGTTTTTATTTTGCTATATCAGTTATGATTCTTGATTAAATAAAGGGCCAACTTAAATAAGTCACAATTATATCAATTCAATTTTAAGGAAGTCCCAACCATCAATACCTTTTCACCATTAGGTAACTGAAGGATTTAACCTTCAGAAAAACTTGTAATACTTAGACTTAGTATACTTAAAATCTAAAACAATTTGTATATGAAAAGTGATTCTAATTCCAAAAAAAATGATAGGCGAGAGTTCCTGAAAAAATCTACCGCAATATGCTTAGGAACGGCTTCTGTAGGAGCCTTCCTTACTTCATGTGCAAATAGTGAACAAGCAGAGGGCAATAAAAAGGATACAGTGAAGCTGTTAAATACCAACGGTGAGTTAGTCGAGGTTGACAGTGCACATGTGCATAAATGCAAACCAGCAAATAGGCAAGACGCCCGCAAAGGAATTCCCGGTCGTAAGTTTGTGATGGTGATTGACCTGGCTAAGTGCAATAACGAAAGAAAATGTGTGAGTTCCTGTCAGGAGGCTCACCAGCTTTCTCACGGACAAGAATGGATCAAGGTGTATTTACTTAAAGATTCGGAACATACGGCACATTACTGGTTTCCAAAGCCTTGTTTTCATTGCGATAATCCTATTTGTGTGAGTGTTTGCCCGGTTGGTGCAACTTTTAAAAGAACTGATGGAATTGTTTTGATAGACAATGAACAATGTATAGGGTGCAAGTTTTGTATGACTGGTTGCCCATATTCAACCAGAACTTTCAATTGGGAATCACCCATAACACAAGAGGATATTAATCCTGATAAAAAAATGCATTCTCCTGAAACAAGTATGCCAGGCGAAATTGGGACTGTTGGGAAATGTGATTTCTGCCCGGATATGGTAAGAAATGGAGAGTTGCCTCATTGTGTAACAGCCTGCCCAATGGGTACCATCTATTTTGGTGATGTAAACGAAGATGCTGTTTCAAACGGGGTTGAAGTTGTTCGGTTTTCTGAGTTAATAGCACAAAGGGATGGCTACAGATATGCCGAAGAACTTGGAACTAAACCTAGTGTTTATTATTTGTCTCCCAAAGATCGAACCTATCCCGTAGAAAAAGGGCTCGATAATCTTGATGAAGAAATAAGAGCGCATTTTGAAAAGAAACTTAAAAGTTAAACAAACCTTGATATTTGACTAATAAATTCAATTAGTATGAATGATATTGAACGAAAAAAGAAAATGGTCAATCAATTTATTGATCGATTAAACTCAAAAAATAAACTTAGATATGCCTGGATAAGCTTTTTACTTATTGTAATTGCTTTTGGGATATTTGCCTTTGTTTATACAGAAATTAACGGTCATGTTGTTACGGGCATGCGGGATAATGTTGTGTGGGGAATTTACATTGCCAACTTTATTTTTTTTATGGGCTTAGGCTATGCTGGAGCTATTTTAGCTGGAACACTCAGGTTGCTGCGAATAAAATGGAGGGCACCTCTAATGCGGATTATAGAAATGGTTACCGTTATTTCAGTATTAATTGGACCAATATATATCTTGCTGTGTATAGGTCGGTTAGATAGGCTTGGTAACCTGTTTTTACATGGTAGGATACAGTCTCCAATTACTTGGGACGTGCTTGCAGTTTTAACGTTTATTTCGGCCAGTCTGATTTTTCTTTATTTAGCAATTATCCGGGATTTTGCTATTCTCAGAGATATAGGCAACTTTAAGAAGAAATGGAGAATGAAATTATACAAGCGACTATCGCTTAACTACAAAAACACTCCAACACAATACAAAAACCTGAATACTTCTTTGGATATAATGGCTGCATTAATAATACCAATTTCTGTGTTACTTAGTACAATCCTGTCATGGATATTTGGTATGACCCTTAGACCAGGATGGAACAGTACTATTTTTGGGCCTTATTTTGTTTTTGCTTCACTATACTCTGGCACTGCACTGGTGATTATTTTAGTGTATATTTTCCGTAAACTCTATAACCTTGAAGAATACATAACAAAATTACATTTTGAACGACTAGGAACTTTGCTGCTTATTCTTGCAGCTTCTTATGGTTATTTTACTTTTAATGAGTACTTTACAATCTGGTACAGTTTTGAAAAATGGGATGCTGAACTATTGCATAAATTGTTTGATTTCGACCAGTATTATTTTCAGTTCATATTTGCAAATTTTGTTGGTATTTTGCTACCCATTCTGATAATTGGAATACCTTGGTTAAGGACTATCCGTGTTACTCTAGCTCCTACAGGTGTTACCATTATTGAGAAAAAAACAGGAGCGTCAGCAATAAATGGTATTGTTTTTTCGGCGGTGATAGTAGTTTTGGCCTTATGGGTGAAAAGGTATTTAATTGTTATTCCTACTCTTGAAACACCATTGTTGCCAATTGATGATTTAAGAGCTGAGTATATTAGCTACACTATGACATGGGTTGAATGGGCACTTACATTAGCCGGACCTGCAACATTTGCTCTATTGTTAACCCTGGCCACCAGAGTTTTTCCAATTGTTCCAATCAGAGAATTTGATGAAGAGGAACGGGCAAAAGATGCTGTCCAATTAACTACCGAACAGGCCGGAGCTTCGTGAATAAATCTTTATTATGAATAAAATTAAATAAAATGAGAAAAAATATAAATCTTAAAAATAAAATGTTGTTTTTAATGAATAAAGGCAAGATATTAGGCTTAATGATAATTTCTGTAGCTCTGAGCCTTCAAGTTTATTCGCAAGACGAACCCCAAAGAACCTACATGAAGTTTTCTTATCTGAAAAAAACGGATGGAAGCAAGTACCTTAAAGCTAGTTTAAGTTACAAAGCAGATCGGAAATTTGTTCCTTATCAGGGAGGTGATGTCGTTTTTTATGAGGGTGAAGAGGAGGACGAGCATATTGGAAAAGCTATTACCGATTCAAAGGGAGAAGCCATATTATTGTTACCTGAGGATATTGAAGCGGATTCTATTGGCGTATTTTATTTTAGTGCAAAATTTAAGGGTAATGATGTGTTAAAAAGAGCATCAAAATCATTAAGTTGCCGGGATGCATACCTTGAATTAAAATTTAATCAAGAAAGTGAAGGTAGAACAATTGATGTTAGTGCATACGAGCTGGTCAATGAGGAAAAAGTTGAAATTTCGGATCTGGAAGTAAGCATTTCAGTACCTACATTATTTGGCGATATGATTTTAGGCAAAGGTGACATGGAAGACGGGATGTGTCAAATTGGTTTCCCTGAAGACTTGCCAGGTGATTCAATGGGGAATCTTGAAATAATTGCCAAAATTACTGATAGCGAAGAATTTGGTAACGTGGAATGGAGAGAGCGTATTCCGTGGGGCGCAACCAGGGTTCCTACAGAAGTTGAGGAATCAGGTTCTAAAGGAAAACTGTGGACGTATAATGCACCTTTATGGATGGTAATTACAATGATTATTCTAATGACAGGTGTTTGGTCGCATTTTGGTTATGTAATTTACAAAATGTATAAAATAAATAAAGAAGGAAAGGCAAAAATATAGAAGTACTTTGCGCCCTAATTAAAGCATTGCTAGCATATTTTAATTTCACTAATGGAGCAAAACCTCGATTTACCATATTGTTTTGATTTACCCCCTAAACCAAGGACCGATTTAGGTATTGTTTTGGTTACAGGAGCTACAGGTTATATTGGTGGACGATTGATACGCGAGTTACTTCTTAGGAATTATTCAGTCAGAGTTTTTGTAAGGGCACCTGTTCCCGATCATGACCAATTATGGCCCGGCGTTGAGGTTTTTATTGGCGATGCTAAAGATTTTGGTTCCCTTGACCGTGCGATGAAAGGAGTTGGTGTTGCCTTTTATTTAATCCACTCGTTATTGTTGGGCAGGGATAGCTTTGAGTCTGTTGAAATCAAGTCTGCATATAATTTTAGGCGGGCAGCTGAAATGAATGGACTAAAAAGAATTATTTACCTTGGCGGCCTGGGTGATGTCCAAAAGCGAAAACGCCTATCAAAACATTTAACAAGCAGGCTGAAAGTTTCAGAAGAACTAGCAAAAGGAAGCGTTATGGTCACTACTTTAAGGGCTGCCGTAGTAATAGGCTCGGGGAGTGCTTCATTTGAAATTTTAAAACACCTGGTTAAAAATTCCCCTGTTTTGTTGTTGCCAAAATGGGCCTATACCAATTGTCAGCCAATCAGTATAAGAGATATCATAAAGTACCTGATAGGAGTAATGGAAATTAATGAGACCAAAGGTAAAACCTATGATATTGGCGGCTCAACAACACTTTCTTATGTTGATATGCTGAAAATATTTTCGAGTATATTGAATAAAAAGAACATATACATAAAAACTTTTTTATCAAATTATGTGTTTTATGGATACATAGCAAGCCTTTTAACCCCAGTTCCAGCCCAAATTATAATGGCTTTGTTCGAAGGGGCTAAAAACGAAGTGGTATGTATAGATAATGATATAAAAAAGGTGCTTAAATTTACGCCAATATCCTATCAGGAAGCCATAATAAATGCCCTTGATCGGGAGGATCAGGATAAGATAAGTACCAGATGGTCAGATGCTTATCCTCCAAAGCATGAGTTGGCAATGAAACTGCACGAAATTCAAACACCTGAATACATTAGTTCCTATACACTAAATACAAATAAAGCCGCAGATAAACTTTTTAAATCAATTTGCAAAGTAGGTGGAGAAGACGGATGGTTTAATAATAATTGGATGTGGAGGGCAAGAGGAATGATTGACAGTGTTTTAATGGGGGTAGGTACATCAAGAGGAAGAAAGAGCCAATCCTGTTTAAAAGTAAACGATGTAATAGGTTTTTGGAGGGTTGAAGACCTCGAAGATAACAGGAGGTTGTTGCTAAGGGCTGAAATGAAGTTGCCCGGAAAGGCTTGGTTGGAATTTAAAATTAAAACAAAAAAAGATGAAAACACATTATCTGTAACAGCCTATTTCAAACATAAAGGGCTTTGGGGAAGGCTGTACTGGTATATTTTCGTTCCTTTTCATGCAGTTTTATTTAAAAATCTGCTTAAAGCAATTGCTAAAAGAAGTTAATGATGAACCTACTTGCAAAAATGTGCTTTAATACTATAAACTACTAGTAAAATTACCAGGGTCTATATGGTTATTTTAAGTTGCTGATTTCTAGGAGGCAGTAAAAATGTTTTGTAGTTTTGTTATCAAATCTGAGGTATTTCATAAATTTAGTTTAGGTTAATAATTGGTGGTTATTTAAAAAGGGGAGGATTCCAAGTCATCCCCTTTTGTATTTTAGGATGCAGCTAATTCAAGTGCCTGAGCAATATCATTTCTAATATCGCTAAAATCTTCGAGCCCAACAGAAAGACGAATCATTCGATTATTGATTTTCATTAATTTTTTGTCTTCTTTGGTGTTTTCGCAATAAATAGTCGAGTTGGGATGGATGATCATGGACTTATTATCACAAAAATTAGTGCCTCTCCTAATCATTTTCAGGTTGTCAATAAACTTAAAGCAGATTTCTTCACTCGCCAATTCAAAATTAATAAGGCTTCCGGATTTCCCACCTAATATATCCTGAGCAAGCTTAAAGTAGGCAGAGTTGGGTAATGATGGATAGTCAACCTTTTTTACACATGTTTCCAATTCGAGAAACTTTGCAATTTTAAATGCATTGTCTGATATTTTGTCAATTCGCAACGTAATTGTTTCAAGGCCAAGCAGTTGTAGGTAGGCGCTGTTGGGGGAAAGGCACCCACCAAAGTTCCTGAAAATTTCTTTTCCTAGTTTTTTGCTAAAAGCTTCATTACCATACTTTTCATATTCAGGCTTTAATTTTGGAATGTGCTTCCATTTTTCGGATGGGTAGGTTAAAACTGTACCTCCAATCGAAGTGGCACCACCAGAAATAAATTTTGTGTTAGAAAGAACTTCAATATCAATATCGTATTTGATACTTTGAAAAATGTATGGGGTAAGTATGCTATTATCAGCCATCAATACTACCTGATGTTTTTTAGCAATAGTAGCTATTTTTTTTACATCAAACAGGATAAGTTGAGGGTTAGTCATCACCTCAATGAAAATACACCTGGTTTTATCATCAATACTAGCTTCAATCTCATCCAGGTTTTCAAAATCAACAAAACGGGTTTCAATACCAAATGATTTAATTGTTGATTTAAAAAAAGAATAAGTGTTGCCAAATAGGTATCTCGAGCTTATAATATTATCTCCAGATTCACAAATAGATACTACTGCATTTGAGATGGCTGCCATGCCTGAACTTACACAAAGGGCATTTTCAGCACCTGAAAAAAGTTTCATCCTGTCCTGAAGTTCTGAAACAGTAGGATTGGTTATACGTGAATAAATGTATGCATCGGTATTTCCCCTGAAAGTTTGCTCCATTTCAGCAGCATTTTCAAAATCATACGAAGCAGTATCGTATATAGGGGTTTTCAAACTTCTAAAAGTGTCCTTTTTTTTCGAGTTAATTTCTCCATGTATTAGTTTTGAACTTATTCCATCCATTGATTTTGCCTTATTGATTAACTTTTTTTGAAAGCGCGTAAATGTATAAAACTTATCCGATTAATTTATATTCTAAATTTAGACTATTAACCTGAGTTCGATAAAAAATATTCACACAGTTTGAATTAATTTTTAGCAGAAATTGCAACAAATTTTTGAAGGACTATCGGGATAGTTCTAGAAAAATTGGTGTGCTTTATACAAAAATTAATCAAATCTAATAGAAAATTCGGAACCACACCATCTCTGCACTAAAAATCCCTCAAAATGGCCCGCTATTCTTTCTACATTTTTAGCACATATCTGGTATAATTCCGAATTTCTATGTTGAATATTTTATGTCGAACTCAGGTTGTTACCTAGATTTTTGTCATTTTTGTCACAATTTTAAAGTCCATGTGGTCTTATTGTGTTATTTTTGCGCAGTGATAAAGCAAATTACCAAATATCTATTGTTAATACCCTCTTGCTTGTTTTTTTTTGGCCCTCAATTGGTTGGCCAGCAGCAAAAAATAGACATTTCTGCAATTGATGTTGACTTTGAAACCATCTTACATAAGGTTTGTGAAAAAACCGGCATGGAATTTCAGCTAAAGTGTAAAAAAGTAAGTAAAAAACAGAAGTTTTTTATTAATGCTAAAAATATCACAGTTGAAGAAATTTTAAAAAAATGTCTTACTGGTTCCAGATTGGTTTATGAAATTGATGGTTCAAAAATCATTATCAGAGATGATAAAAGTAAAAAAGGTTGGTTGGAAGATGAAATTCTAACTCAAACTATTAAGGGAGTAGTAAGGGATATTGAATCGAAACGGACACTTCCGGGGGCTACTGTTCTTATCCTTGGAACAAACCCTGTGCTAGGCACAAGTTCTGACAGAAATGGAGGTTACCGCATCACAAAAGTCCCCTTGGGCAGGTATACCATAAAAGTTTCTTTTGTTGGTTATAAAGATGTTATTATCCCCGAGGTCTTGGTAGGTTCTGCCAAGGAAGTTATTTTAAATGTAGAACTTAACGGGGTTGTTCAAAATATAGGACAGGTTGTTATTGAGGCAGATAAAGAGCGTCCGTTGAATGATATGGCCTTTGTTAGTGCACGTTCTTTTAGTGTTGAAGAAACAAAACGATATGCAGCCAGTTTTAGCGATCCGGCAAGAATGGCATTGTGTTATGCTGGCGTGGCAACAACTGATGATTATCTGAATGAGATTATTGTCCGTGGTAATTCTCCACAATATTTGCTTTGGCGAATTGAAGGTGTAGAAGTTCCTAGTCCAAACCATTTTACCGAAGGTGGAATAAGTGGGGGTGGTGTGAGTATATTAAGTTCCAATGTAATAGGTCGCTCAGATTTTCTAACAGGTGCCTTCCCTGCAGATTATGGAAATGCATTATCAGGGGTTTTTGATATTTCTTTACGAAAGGGAAATAATGAAAAGAAAGAAATTGCCGTACAGGCAGGAACTTTGGGACTTGATTTTTCAGCTGAAGGGCCCTTTAAAACTGACTATTCGGGGTCGTATTTGTTTAATTACCGTTATTCAACACTTGCTTTTTTTAATCTTATAAAACTTGATTTTTTAGGTGGAGATGCACCAAGTTACCAGGATTTATCTTTTAAACTTAACCTGCCAACAAAAAAATACGGTCGTTTCTCGGTTTGGGGAGTTGGAGGTATATCTTATGAAAGGAACAAAGGTGTTACAGATTCAACAGATTGGAGCCCGGATGAAATTACTTACAGTGAGAGGTGGGCGGATTACATGATGGCTGTGGGTGTTACACATGTTATTAATCCAACCATTAATTCTTACCTAAAGAGTACGATAGCCATGACGAAATATGGCTCTTCAACTTTGCTGGATACTTTGTTGAGTAATGATGCTTATGAAAATATAATTAGAAAAGAGCTTTTCAATACCTCAGTAAACCTGGCGATTTCGTATAACAATAAATTTAGCCGAAAATTGAGTTTTAGGGCTGGGATGAACCTCAATTATTCTTTTTATAATTATTTGCTTGATCTGGCTACTGTATACACACCTAAGGTTAATTACCTTGATGCAAAGGGCGAAACTTATTTAAGCAATATTTACACTCAGTTTAAATGCAAGCTAAGTAAGAGCATGACAATTAATTTAGGAATGAATTTTATGTACTTTGATTTGAATAAGTATTACTCTATTGAGCCCAGGGTTGGGGTTCAGTGGGAGTTTGCAAAAAAGCAAAGTTTTGGTTTAGGATATGGGTTACATAGCAGACAAGAATTACCTGTTTTATATTTCAAAAAATACCATGATCTTGGTCCAGATTTTTCTCAACTTAAATTAACACAAGAACTTCCAACTGCTCACCACTTTGTTGCCTCCTATGCCCGTAGGTTTAACGAGAGTTTTTACATGAAATTTGAAGCCTATTATCAAAAAATCAATAACTACTATGTTGCATCACAATCCGAATATACCTTCTCAGCCGCAGATAATTATCTTGATTTTTCAATACCTCTAACAAGTAAAGGGGTGGGAAGGAATTACGGCATTGAACTTACACTTGAAAAATATTTCACAAAAAACTATTATTTTCTTGTCACATCCTCCTTATTTAAGTCTGAATACATGGCGATGAACACATTTTGGTACAGCACTATCTATGATTTGGGGTACATTCATAATATTGTTGGTGGAAAAGAGTTCAGGGTTGGAAAAAATAAAAACGATATTTTTGGTAGTAACATTCGGTTTAATTGGACTGGTGGTAAGAGAGACACACCTATTCTTTTAAATGAGTCGGTTGAAAATGGATTTACCGTTTATGATGAGATGAAAAGAAACCAGTTACAGTATCCAACCTATTTTAGAATTGATATGGGGTTTAGTTATCAGCTTTACAGAAAAAAAACAGCTCATTTTTTCTCAATAGATATCCAAAATATTACCAACAGGAAAAATATTGCATACAGGTACTATAACCCTAGTTTGCAAACATTGAATGTTCAATCACAGGCAGGGATGATACCTGTATTTAGCTACCGTTTGGAGTTTTAAATTTTATAGTGGATTATAAAAACCTTCCATTAAGCATTACCTTTTCAATTAAGTTGCTTCCGTAGGCATAAGGAAAAAATTCAATGGATGGTATTTCTTTGGTGATAAAGATATTTGCCAATTTTCCTCGTGATATGCTTCCCACCTTGTCACTTAACCCCATTGCATAAGCTGTATTTATAGTAGTTGCATTGATAACCTCTTCTGGTACCAGCTTGTAATTTATGCATCCGAGTGATTGCATAAACTTCATATTCCCCGAAGGGGAAGAGCCCGGGTTAAAGTCGGACGCAATGGCAAGAGGCAAACCTGCATCGATCATTTGTCGGGCAGGAGAATAGGCTAAATTGAGAAAAAATGCAGCACCAGGCAATATTGTAGGCATTGTTTCTGATGCTAAAAGGCAGTTTATTTCATTTTTGTCAATATATTCAAGATGATCGACTGACAAAGCATTGTATTTTACACCAACCTGAACACCTCCTGAGTTGGCCAATTCGTTGGCGTGTATTTTGGGCCGCAAACCATATTTTATGCCTGCCATTAAAATTCTATCAGTATCTTCCACCGTAAAAAAACCTTCATCACAAAAAACATCAATGTAATCGGCTAAATCTTCACTGGCAACTATTGGAATCATTTCGTTAATGACCAAATCTACATACTCCGTTTGTTTTCCTTTGTAATTAGCAGGCACGGCATGAGCACCCAAAAAAGTAGCTTTTATCTGTAAAGGTGTTGTTTCTTTTAGCCGTTTAATTACTCTTAGCATTTTAATTTCATCCTCTGGGTTAAGTCCGTAACCACTTTTAATTTCAACTGCGCCGGTTCCCTGGCTAATAATTTCATTGATTCTATGCAAGGCTTGTTGATAAAGTTCATCTTTTGAGGCTAAATGCAAACGTTTTGCTGAATTTAAAATTCCACCTCCTCTTTTGGCAATCTCTTCGTAACTTAATCCTTTTATTTTGTCAACGTATTCAATTTCTCTGCTACCTGCATAAACAAGGTGTGTATGTGAATCAACAAACGAAGGGAACACCATTTTCCCGGTGGCATCAATTTCTTTCAGGTTAGTTTGATTTTCTGCCGGGCAACTGCTCATAGAACCAAAATCCTCAATTAAATCATCGTTAATTAGCAAATAGGCATTGTCAATGGTTTCAATTTTTGCCATATCAGCACCTGCTACTTTTAGTTTGGCCTGCTCTTCAACCTGAACAATTTTTTTTATGTTTTTAATGAGTGTTTTCATGTTAATAAGTTGATGTTTTATTGGGTTGGATGTTTTAGCTGTGAAATATGTTGCAAATTAACAAAATTGATTCTTATAAACTATGATTATTATTAGCATTCCTGGAAAAGAAAAAGGCTGCATAAATGATTCTGCAGCCTTTTCAGTATTATAAATAAAATGTTTTACCTCATATCATTCACTTCAACATCTTTAGGATACTTTGCAGCATCATATTTAAACATTGAGTCAACTACTTTGATGTTGGGCTTAAACTGTGTCAATTCAATTAAATAGTCAATTCCATCTTTACCAACCATTTTTATTGATTGAAGCTGTTTTTGTACTTTGTCTATTTTCAACTTAATAATCGAATAGTTCACTTGTTTTGGGTTCTCAGGATATAAATCTACCTGGTAGAAGGATCCTCCTTTATTAAATTCTCCCATAAATTTGTATTTAAACCCTTTTTCATAAATTCTTAAAAGGTTTTTAGGGTTCAATGCATTTTCATCAGTTGGGTCAGGCTCTGTTATGGTAATTTCTCTGGAGTCGGGTTGATAGCTCCAAACAGTTGTGCCGTCTGAGAAAACCTCCGTTCCTTTAAAAAACAACTTAAACATATCACCTTTTATATAGATTGTTCCTTTTGTGGTATCTTGTACTTTTTCAATTCTATTATCCATTATATACAAGAATTTCAATTTAATGGTTGAATAAGTTTTTGTTTTTTCCGAAACCTCTTTTAAAATTTTCTTAGCTTTTTCATCCTTCTGCGCAAATCCGGCAAAGTAAATACTAAACATTAATAAAACTACAGTTAATTTTCTCATTGTAAGTAATTTAATTATTTTTTGACTTTCTGTATTAATTAATCTACTATATTAAACTTGCAAAGTCTTCAAAAATTGTTCCAGTGTATATTCGTCAGGTATTAAAACCTGGCGGGCTTTGCTCCCTTCAAATGGGCCAACCACTCCAGCAGCTTCCAGCTGGTCAATAATTCTGCCAGCTCTGTTGTAGCCAATTGAAAGTTTTCTTTGTATTAATGAGGTAGATCCCTGCTGATGGATAACCACCATTCGGGCAGCGTCCTCAAATAGTTCATCCAGTTTGGTCATATCTACTTCGCCAATACCATCGCTATCCTCAGATTCAGGTTCGGGAAGTATAAAAGCAGATGGATAAGCTTGTTGTGAGTGCACAAAACTCGTAATCTTGTCCAGTTCAGGTGTGTCAATAAAGGCGCACTGCAACCTAATTAGGTCACTCCCTTCGGTAATTAGCATATCTCCACGTCCAATGAGCTGGTTGGCCCCAGGACTATCTAAAATGGTTCTTGAGTCAATCATTGAAGCCACTTTAAAGGCAATCCTTGTTGGGAAATTGGCTTTAATAACTCCAGTAATAATATTGGTTGATGGCCTTTGTGTAGCAATAATTAAATGAATACCAATAGCACGCGCTAATTGTGCAAGCCTTGCAATTGGCATCTCAACTTCTTTCCCGGCAGTAATAATTAAATCAGCAAACTCATCTACAACCAATACAATATATGGCAAATATTTATGGCCTTTTCTGGGGTTCAACCTACGGTTTATAAACTTTTCGTTGTATTCTTTTATGTTTCTTACTTGCGCAAGTTTTAACAGGTCATACCTATCATCCATTTCTTTACTCAACGAGTTCAGTGTGGTAACTACCTGCGAGTTGTCAGTTATTATTGCTTCTTCTGAATCGGGTAGCTTTGCAAGAAAGTGTTTCTCAATTTTTTCATACAATGTTAATTCAACTTTTTTAGGATCAACAAACACAAATTTTAATTGCGAAGGATGCTTTTTATAAATTAAAGAAGCAATTATTGCATTTAACCCAACCGATTTTCCCTGACCTGTAGCCCCTGCAACCAAAAGGTGGGGCATTTTAGTTAAATCTGCCACATAGGATTCGTTTGAAATGGTTTTACCTAATGCAATGGGTAATTCATGCGTTGAGTCTTGAAATTTTTTGGATGAAATTACCGAGCGCATCGAAACTATCTCGGGTTTTCTGTTTGGTACTTCAATTCCAATGGTTCCTCTTCCAGGCATTGGGGCAATGATTCTAATCCCAAGTGCAGCAAGGCTAAGCGCAATATCATCTTCAAGATTCTTAATCTTGGATATTCGAACTCCCGGGGCTGGTACTATTTCGTAAAGGGTGATAGTAGGGCCAATAGTAGCCTTTATTTTAGTGATTTCTATTTTGTAGTTTCTAAGTGTTTCTACAATTTTGTTTTTGTTTTGGATGAGCTCATCGTTTGTAACAACAGAATCCTCTGTTCTGTGGTCATCAAGCAACTCTACCGGTGGCGATTTGTAATTGGATAATTCCATGGTAGGATCGTAGTCTTCAAGTTCATCCTGGAACTCATCGGCTTCAATGTCCTGATTTTTTTCCACATCAAGCACAAGTCCCTTTTTTTCATTTCCAGTCTCACTTGTTACTATTTCCTCTTCCTTTTTGGTGTTTTCAACCTCAAAACCAAGTTCTGTATCTTTTTCTTCCTTCTTTTCTACTACTTTTCCATCATCATGAAGCAAAAGGTGTTTTCTTTCAACCGGATCATTGATTTCATTTGTATCCAGGTCAATGTCACTGACTTTATTCCCTGGCACCATTTCTTCCTCAACTATACTTTCAATAGATTCCTGGTTTTTAGCAACATTGTTTTTTGCAGTTTGAATAGTTGCCGGTTTATCAAAACTCAGTTTTTGCCATAGCCAATTTGAAGTGCCCTTAAAGGTGAATAAAACAAACCCTCCAAGAACTATTAATAAAACAAAGGCAGTACCAAGTGAACCTATTAAGGAAACAAGCCACGAACTTATATAGTAACCATGAGAACCACCTAAAATAAGATAGTTTTCCCTGAAAATAAATGACAACGTAACTGAAGTCCATAGTGTGCCAATAATAACATATTTTGAAGCTTTCCCTAAGGGCATTACTTTTACCTTAATTAAGTGCAGGCTAAATAAAACAAGCAGGAAAATAAATGAAAATGAGGCTACCCCAAACCACTTGTAAAGGAATAAATTGGCTATTGATGCCCCAATCTTTCCGGATGAGTTACCTACCTGAATACCAGTATTTGAGGAATAGTCATGAAGACTTAACTGGCTTTGATCTTCTTGCCAGTTTATCAGGTAAGAAACAAAGGCCAGGAACATGAAAATAGCAAAGAAAACAAACAAGCCAGCCAATAATAATTTGGTTCTGCCATCTTTAAATACCAGATTAGCCTGGTCAAGCAATGAAGTTGTTTGTTGCTTTTTTGTAGAGGTTTTTTTTCGTGTCGTTCTTTTTTTTGTTGTTTGCGCTTTTTTTACAGCCATTTATTCATTAGATTATTTTTCAACAATTTTATTGGCCAAAATTTGCCCAAGTAAACCAGAGTCAGTTTTAAATTTAAATTATTTATTACAAGCAAAAGTAATAAAAACCAGTAAAAATGTTAAACTTATTTATCAGCAGCGTATAAGAATTTGTTAATCTCTTTATTCATTTGTTCTTCAGTGATTTGCAAATAGTCTTTTGGAAGCTTAAAACGTTCAGTATCTACTTTGTTAGAGCGTATTTTGCTGGCAATAAATTGCATTTCAATTCCGGCAAGCGAAACAGAAAATTCAAGTAAAACTCCTTCAATTCCTTTAAATGGGTTATTAAGGTTTGGGTGGAGAAGCTTAATTTCATCTGTGTAGTAGAGTTGAATGGTGTCTTTCGAATTATTAAAAACTGCCAAGGCATGTTTGCTATTATAGCCTGCAATTTTCTTTGTTTTGTCTGTGTGAATTATATTTAAACCATCCATTTTATCGTATCCAAAAGTTGGCTCGCCAAATTTTGATTCATAAGCGTACTTTTTATCCATGATTTGCAGCAAAGAATAACTTTTTTCTTCATCACTATTAAAAATGTAGGCTAGTTTAAAAAGACTTAAATCTCCTTCAATCAAAGTGCATGATGAATTATTTTTAAAATAGGTGGTTACTTTTGATGGTAAAAGCGCAATGAGAATGTTGTTTCCTTTTTCTTCATTGTATTTTACCCTATATTCAATTTCTCCTTCGGAGATTTGCCCTAATTCTATTGTATTGTTGCAGAAATTATTAGTGAGAAGCAATAGTATAGTAATTGCTTGCATAAAAATGGTTGTTTTTTTCACACTTTATAATTTTAGATAATTTCTACAGCTTGTACATTGTTTTAATTTCCAGTTTTCTTGTCTTTAAATATATGAAATAATTTAAAGCTCGGAATTTTTTGAGCGGTAAAATTAGGAATAATTTGATAAAACTGCAAAGTGAACTTATGCTCAGAAATTACTCAATTCCAAGCATATTCCCAGGGTTCATTATACTGTTAGGATCCAGCTGCTTTTTTATCGCTTTTAATAAACTTAGTTCATTTTTACCATACTGCTGATTCATCCAGTCTGAAAGTATCCTCCCAATCCCATGATGATGAGAAAGAGAGCCTTTGTTGGCAACAATTGTGTCAACTAAACCTCTATGCAACTGAATGTAATCTTCCAGTTCATTTGTTTTTTTCCATGGGCTAAGGAATGTAATGTACAAGTTTGCCCCATTTTCATAAACATGCGAAATGTGAATCATGGAAATTGTTGCCGGTCGGGCCTTCAGGTAGCTACGAACGGCTGTCCATAGAATTAGCAAATTCTCCCATGTTACTGAAGTTTCAAAGGTGTCGGTGATGATGGCCTTGTCCATGAGCGGATCACGATGGTAGGCACTTGAATATCTTTGTTCAAGCCATTTTTTTGTTGGAGAAGCACCAATGTAGAAACCTGTGTGCTTTTTTGCTTCTTTTCTAAGCTGTTTTTTTACCATTTTGGTGTAAGCTTTGCTTCCTTCGATGGCTGCAAACATTAAAGTTCTGTTTGGCGATTTGTAACCCATGGTGGCAAGAAACTTATCAGCAAAAGTGCCTTCGAAATTTTTTAGTTTGAATGCCATTTCGGTTTCTTCTGGATCGGAAATGCGGAATAAATGTGGTTTTCCATAGCCATTCTGCATAAAGTTGCGCATACAGTCCACTGCCGATTCAAAAGATTTGAAAATAAGTGAAGCGTAGGCCGTATTTTTCGGTTGATAATTTCTGATTTTTAATGTTGCCTGAGTAATTACACCAAAAATCCCTTCGGAACCTAAAAAAATATGGTTTAAGTCAATTGCCTGGGCATCAGTAGGGTAGGCTTCTGTTTTAATGATGCCTGAAGGGGTAGCAACTTTTAACGACAATACTATTTCCTCCATTTTGCCGTAGCCGGTTGATAGCGTTCCGGCTCCTCGTGCTGCAATCCATCCACCTACAGTTGAATATTCAAATGATTGGGGAAAATGCCCGCAGGTATATCCTTTCCCAAAATTATTGAGCGCTTTTTCTAAGTCAGGGCCCAAAATACCGGTTTGTACAGTTACTGAATTATCAATTTCATTTATTTTGATGACTTTGTTAATGTGTTTTCTTAAATTAAGACAAATGCCACCATTTGGTGCTTGCAGGGCACAGGTAACTGAAGAGCCTCCTCCAAATGGGATAATTGGGATTTGATTATGATTGCAAATTTTGATTATTTCAACTATTTCGTCCTCTGTTCTGGGATAAATTACCAAATCAGGGGGTGTGTCCACCTTGTTTAAACGAAGTTTAAGTAGTTCTGAAAAATGTTTGCCGTATGCGTGTGAAGCTCTTGTGCTGTCATCTTCTAAGACATTTTCTTTACCTGATATTTTAATAAATTGTTGTATAATTTCTTCGGATATTTTGCACTTGCCTGGTAGAAGAACTTCTTCATTTCCCTCCAAAAAGTTATTTGAAAGATCTTCATCAGTCAAATCAAACTTTTCTTTTAGGATTTTTTTTATTTCACTTCCCAATGGTTCTTCTCTTTTATCGCCCCATTTTAGTATCTCTCTGTAGGTTGCCATGTTTAGGTGTGATTAATGATTATTAAATTAAGGTAGTTTAAACAAACTCAAAAGCCCTTCAATTTCTTCTTTTTTACGTTCTTCACTCCAATCCAGCATTTCCGAAGCTAAATCTGCCACTTTTTGAACAACTTCCATACCTGGGTGACCAAGGGTGCCGAGTCCGGTACGGCGCAAAAACACATCCTTTAACGTTTTGGCCATTTCTTCCTCAATTGCATAAACTACCTGTGCCAGTATTTCACCGTCATTGTTTAAAACCTGTGCCAGGTGAGGGTTGTTTTTAGCAATTTTAAACAGGGTAGTACTTTCTGTCCCGTAATTTCGTCCCAAGTATTCTATCGTATTTTCGGCAAACTTATTTCTGTATTTGTTGTGCAATTTTATCATAAACTGCTCCATATCCTTAATCTCGCAACCTGACAGATAATTATTATAGGTAATAGAATCCTTCAATTTTATATTAAGCTTTTTTTGCACCATTTCCATTACATTGTAGGCCAGGTTTCTGCTTGTTGTGTATTTACCTCCTTCAACAGTAATCAAACCCTCAATTCCATCTTTGGCATTATCAAATACTTCGTATTTTCTTGAAGATTCGTAGGAACCCTGTGTTTGATCGTCAACCAATGGCCTTAGCCCACCATAGGCAAACAAAACATCCTCATAATTTAAATTTCCATTGCCATAGTAGTTATTTACAATATTAAGTACTTCCTCAATCGATTCTTTCGAAACTTTGTAATCATCCGGGCTTCCATGATACTCCTTGTCAGTTGTGCCAATTATTGTATGATTGCGCCAGGGCATTATCATAATGTGTTTTCCATCATCTTTTACAATAGATATAATGTGCTCATTATTAATCTTTCTGGTGATTAT
>JBNKJW010000152.1:0-8671 GCA_050291445.1 Bacteroidales bacterium
GTCCTAAACGGGCAATGCCTAAATAGACGAATAGATAATTTAGAAAAAGTGAAACAAGAAGTTGCAGCTTGGTGTGAAGCGAGAAATAATAAAGATGCGAAAATAAATTGGAGGTTTACAACAAAAGATGCCCGCATCAAATTAAAATCACTTTACCCGAAACTTCACGCTTGACATGACACTAGTGGAATTTGTGAATTAACTTCTTAGGTAGATTCCGGCTTTTTCAATATTTTACGAAAAAAAGATTTATTCTCTTCAAGATTAATGAGCTGAAAATGCCCCTTCACCATTTTGGCAATCCTGCATCTTATTTTATTGGCCTTAAAGTTCTTTTTTTTCTGCCATTCTTTCGGAACTACATGGTGCTCAAACCCTTGGTTGTCGGCGACAATTAAATCGTAATGCTTTATTTTTTTTGATTTTCTACTGAAAGGGTCAAATTCATTTTCCACGGTTACTTGCATTCTGACAAAATCAAAATCGTATATTCCACCAATTTGGTAATAAGGGTGTTCAGGTTCAAATGAAATTTTCCCTGAACAATCCACCCTGGTAACCAGACATTTAACTGCTTGCCCGGGTTCAAGATTGTAATGCCTGTAATGCATTGAAGTGACTACAAACCGGTTGGATTGCCCGTCTTCAAACACAAGGTATTCCTCATCGATGAACACTTTCTTTATGAATTCAAATTCGTATACCTGCCCCTCGATATATTTCTTTTCAGCCATTCTTTGATATAGAACCCAAAACTAATGAAACTAATTGCTTAACTCATCAACTGCTTTTAATAAAACATTGTCAACTTTCTGCAAAACAGGAAAGTAACCGTCATTGTTTATGATGTTTCTGCAAATATATGCATACAAATAGGTTTTAATAAGTTGTTCAGACTGGGAAATTTCTGTAATTTTCGGGTTAAGTCCACCATTTCTCACTTCCTGAAGAAAGCCTGCAAAAACATTCCGGTTTTCAAGCAGGTTGACTATTTCTTTGTAATTATTAAATTTCGATAAAGTTTCTCTATTTTGGTTTGTGTATCTTAAGGCATAATTGTAAATCATCGCTTTTCTTGAAACTTGCCTGTAAAAAGGTGTTTGCCCTGTAGTATCAATAGGCACAAAAATATCGGGCATAATTCCACCACCACCATAAACTGTTTTGCCACCTTTTGTAACAAACTTATTTTCTTCATTAAAAACAGTGCTGTCAACAGTCTCAAACTCACCATGTTCATAACGACTTATCAACTCGTGTTCGTAATCTTTAACTCCGTTATCATACGGTTTTTGAATACTTCTGCCAGTCGGCGTATAATACCTTGCAATTGTCAATCGCATGGCTGAACCATCCCTAAAATAGGTGGTTTCCTGAACAAGCCCTTTGCCAAATGAGCGTCTTCCAATAATGGTTCCACGGTCATTATCTTGTATTGCACCAGCAACAATTTCACTGGCCGAAGCTGACCATGAATCAATTAAAACCGCCAGGTTTCCTTCTTCAAATCGGCCATCTGGTGTTGCAAGATAATCTGCACGCGGTCTTTCTTTTCCTTCTGTGTAAACAATTAGTTGCTGATCTGATAAAAACTCATCTGCAACTTTTATAGCAGCATCTAAGTATCCACCTGTGTTTGAGCGCAAATCAAGAACAAGTTCTTTCATTCCCATCCCTTTTAACTTGCTCAATGCCTGAACAAATTCATCATAAGTGGTGCGGGCAAAGGTGCTGATTTTAATGTAGCCTGTAGTTTTGTTTATCATGTATGAAACATCTACACTGTACAATGGTATTTTATCACGTGTAATTTCAAAACTCAATAACTCGGGGTATCCAACTCGTGCAACCCCAACTGTAACTGTTGTACCACCTTTTCCTTTTAGTTTTTTTATTACCTGGTCGTTTGAAATTCCGGTACCAGAAAACAAAGAATCATTGATAGTAACAATTTTATCACCGGCCAAAACCCCTACTTTTTCTGCAGGACCTCCTGATATCGTGTTGATTACCAATACCGTGTCATTCATTATGTTAAACTGAACACCAATACCTTCAAAATTACCTTCAAGCGGTTCGCTAACCTCTTTTAAATCCCTTGCAGGAATATATACAGAATGAGGATCGAGGTGCTCTAAAATTACAGGAATGGTCTTTTCTATTAAATCGTGCTTTAAAACTGTATCAACATACTCTTTTTCAACCACATCCAGAATAAAGTCAAGTTTATTAGGATCGGATTTAAAAACTAAACTTGTTGTTCCTTCATCTACACTTAAACTTTTGCCTATAAAGATTCCCCCTGCCAATACAAAAGCTAAAATTAAGGGGGCTATTATTGCAAGTTTTGAATTTTTAAATTTTGGTTCTGTGTTGTCAGTCATTTGAAAATTTGTGTAAGTAATTGTCTGTTATATCAATAAATTATCCCTTGTAAAATGGAGTTCACAAAAATAGAAAAAAGATTCAAAAGCCTTTATTGATAGTTTTGCTCAAAAATTTAACTTTTGCAATAAAACTTTTGAAACTATTAATTAACTGCGTGTACAATTTCTATCCCTGCCCTTTCCAATAGCTTTACTCCTTCATCAAGGCGGTATCGCTCTGTAAATACCACCCGCAATATTCCTGCCTGAATAATCAGTTTAGCGCATTCAAGACAGGGCGAAGTGGTCACATAAAGAGTGGCCCCATCGCTACTATTGTTTGATTTTGCAACTTTGGTAATGGCATTGGCCTCTGCATGTAATACATAGGCTTTTGTTTTGTTGTCCTCATCTTCGCATATGTTTTCAAAACCAGAGGGTGTACCATTGTAACCATCAGAAATAATCATTTTATCCTTAACAATCAAGGCACCTACTTTTCTGCGCTTGCAATAAGAATTTTCGGCCCATATTTTGGCCATGTCCAGGTACCTTTTATCAAGGTTAAATTGCTTTTTATCAGCCATTTGCTAGTTAAAAAATAAATCCGTAAAATAATTACCTCCCGAAATAACATTTATAGTGTCCGGAATGGCTTTATACACTTTTCGCTGGGGCCCTCCGGCTGTAATTTGATCGTAAACAAAATCATCGGCCATTACAACAATTTTCAACCCCGAGCCGGTTGCAGGAACAGTCACTGAATAGTCGCTGTTTGTATCAGTAGTAACAAAATCAGTTGTTTGTTCATATGCAATATCCAAAATTTCCCCATCGCCTGTATGATTAACATAGTTAACCAATTGCTCCGGTTCAATAAGCGATACTATTTGCAGCCCATTTGGTGCACTTTCTATGGTTCCGTTGGTGGCATCCAGTTCAGCAAGTGTTCTGCCTGAAATTGTTGCAGTACCCACACCGGTTAATGGAAATAATGCAACCATGGTGGCCGCATTTCTCAGGTTATTTGAGTCATACCCACCAGAATCAGTCACCGCAGAAAGATCAACAACCATGTTGGCTGTAGTATGATTTGGGTATCGGATATTTACAGCAACTATGCCTGCGGCCAGGTTGTTAAAGGTGGCCAAACCTGTTGTGTCTGTAGCAACACTGTAAACACTGTCGTTCATCACCAGCGAAACAATAGCGCTGTCAATTCCCTGTGTCGATTTAAAACTGGTTCCACCACCTGGCACCACCAAAACTGTGTAGCGTACAGTTTTGCCCGAAATATTGTCTTCTTTTGAAGGAGGAGCAGGCTCCGGCTCTTCATTTGCCTTTGTGCAGGCAACAAATAGTATGGATGCAGTTAATAAAAATATAAATGCTTTTTTCAAAATTTTATGCAAAACCATTTGATTCATTATTTAAAGTTCTTGATAAAGAAGTCGCTGTTGAAATTTATGTAAAAAAGATACCAATAATCACCCGTATAATTATAAAGATCGGAAAAAACCTCAAAACCGGCACCAACATTCATTCCTTTTAATATGCTTTTTTCAAACATACAGCGGGTGTTAATTAACGCCCGTTCCTTTTCAGTATAGTCGTTCCATATGGTCGAAACCGAACTGAAAATTGGGTGTCCGCGTCCACTCATATAAGAATCGCCATACCAGTGAGCTACCCTCAAATTAAAATAACTGGCCTTGACAGAAGCAGCAGAATAAATGCCATATCCCTGAATATAAGGAAATTGGTTTTCCGTTGACATGTCGTTAAAACCTGCCAGGTAGCTTTCAAATGTGGTTGATTTAAAAAACTTTCCGTTAAAGTTATAAGAATAATTTAGCCCAACAGCCGAATTGTTTATTGTTATCAGCTTTTCCTTTGTATCATTAATCTGACCTCCCTTATGAACAAAAATCATTTGAAAAGGAACTGACAAGCTATGCTTTTTATTTCTGCCATTTAAAAATATTTTATTCGAAAGCCCCATGGTGAAAATCTCCTGCTTATCGTCCCCCTTAAAAATAAACTGCTGCCAGTTTATCCAAATGTCTCCTTTGTATACTTTTGTATCAAACAAAAACTGCAAACCATTCTCAATGTTTTCTGTATAAAAATTTTCGTGCCTGAACAAGGGTTCAATAGTCTTGTGATTAGCACTTCCATATAGGGTGCCAATAACAATATCTGTAGATTTGCTTGCCTTAAAATGAAACCTTAGCGTAGGTATAACTTTTGTAAACTCGTCGATACCCGAATATTTTAAAAGGTGTGCCCCAATTTCAATTTTAGCATTTTTTGCCGGGTAATAAACCAATCTAGGATTTACAAAATAGCCAATCAGGGTATAACCCTGGATAAAATCACCAAAATATTCATTGTTTTTTAAAAAGTTAGAATTTTCGATTCTGAAAAGTAAAGAATTTTCTAAAGTACTATCAAGCTTAGTTTGTTGGTAAAATGATTCAGGATAGTATTGCGCAGTTATTTTCAGTGAATTAATCTGAAACACGAATAGTAATAAAAAGAAAGAAATATATTTTTTTGCTAATCGTATTAAGCATCTCACTGCGAGCCGATTGTGTTTTAACTTTTCATTTCCTAAAAGGTCATCAAAATTCATTCCTAATTGATGTTTATTTTTTTAAGTGGCAAATGTAATTAGAATTTTAATTAAACTGACTGGTTTTCGATTGCAAATATTATGCAGAATAACGATATTTGCTTAAAATACCCTAAAATAATAATAGTGAATGCTTCTGAAAATCAAAATAAAAGGCGCCTCGCTTACCTCGAGGGTCTAATTTCTATAGTTGTAAACTCGCTGCTTTTCGCACTAAAATACTGGGCAGGAATTGTTTCTGGCTCAATTGCTTTAATCGCTGATGCCTGGCATACCCTTTCAGACTCTCTAAGTTCAATAATTGTAATAGTTGGAACCAAATTATCGGGAAAAAGGGCCAGTAAAAAACATCCATATGGTTTTGGTCGGTGGCAACAGATATCAGCAATATTTGTAGGTGTTTTATTAAGCATTGTTGCTTTTGAGTTTGCCAAAGAATCCATTGAAAAGTTTTCGAATAAGGAAACAGCTAATTTTGGAACCATCGCCATTGTTGTTACAGTTATTTCAATCATTCTTAAAGAAGCACTTGCCAGATACGCCATCTACATTGGAAAAAAAACAGACAACAGTGTTGTGAAAGCAGATGGTTGGCACCACAGAAGCGATGCTCTTTCATCAGTAGTTGTATTGGCCGGGATTCTTTTTAGAGATTTTTTCTGGTGGATTGACAGTGTTTTAGGCATGGCCATTGCCCTGCTACTGTTTTATGCTGTTTTTGATATCATTAAAGAGGCAATCGGTAAACTTTTAGGTGTTGAAGCATCCGAAGAGCTTATCAATCAAATAAAAGCACACATCAATGAACTTTTTGAAACTCCTTTGTGTGCACATCATTTTCATATCCACGATTATGGAGACCACAAAGAGCTAAGTTTTCATATAATGCTTGACGAAAGGATGGATTTGAAAGCTTCTCACAAAATTGTAGATAAGATAGAAGAAAAGCTTCGACTAGAGATGCAAATTGAATCTACCATCCATGTAGATCCGCTTGGAAAAGGTGAAATTGGTGACTGTGAAAACCTAGGAGATTAGGAAGGTTAATAGTAAGGCCAAGATTTAAGCGAAAGTAGCATCCAAGTGATTATAATGAGTCTATTAACCTGAGTTCGATTAAAAATATTTACACAGTTTGAATTAATTTTTAGCAGAAATTGCAACAAATTTTTGAAGGACTATCGGGATAGTTCTAGAAAAATTGGTGTGATTTATGCAAAAATTAATCAAATCTAATAGAAAATTCGGAACTTCGAAGCACTCACCGGAGGTAATCACACCATCTCTGCACTAAAAATCCCTTAAAATAGCCCGCTATTCTTTCTGCATTTTTAGCACATATCTGGTATAATTCCGAATTGCTGTGTTGAATATTTTATGTCGAACTCAGATTAATAGGTTTACACATTTTGTTCCATAACAAGTCTACTCTTAAAGTCCTTTAAAACATCACCTTAACTCTTTCTTAAACGCAATCAACCTGGTTGCCACTATGCTCACATAAGAATATAGTTGTTAGCAACCATAAAATAAGGGTTCAAATACCAGTAACTAAAATCTGATTTCTAATTGCAAATATACCGTTTTCAAATTTACCAGTCTCAAATATTTTCTTATCTTTGTGCTTTATTTAGATTAATTATAAATAAGAGAATCCTGATAATCAAATAGATAGCCATTTTACTAATATAAATAAAAGATAATGAGCGTTTTAGAAGATGATAAAATATTAGAAGAATATGGTGCGAAGGAATATGAAGCAGGCTTTGTTACCGATATTGAAACCGAAGTTTTTGCCAGAGGTTTAAATGAGGAGGTAATCAGAGCTATTTCAAAAAAGAAAAACGAGCCAGAATTCATGCTCAAATTTCGATTAAACGCCTTTAAAAGATGGAAGGAAATGGTGGAGCCTGAGTGGGCGCACTTAACATATCAAAAACCTGATTTTCAAGATATAAGCTATTATGCAGCACCTAAAAACATGCCAAAATATGAGAGCCTGGATGATGTAGATCCTGAGCTATTAAAAACATTTGAAAAACTGGGTGTTCCTTTAGAGGAGCAGAAAGTTTTGGCTGGTGTGGCTGTTGATGTAGTCATGGACAGTGTTTCGGTTCATACCACATTTAAGAAAAATCTTGAAGAAAAAGGGGTTATTTTTTGCTCAATAAGTGAAGCCATACAGGAACATCCCGAATTGGTTGAAAAATACCTGGCTTCGGTAGTACCAGCTGCAGATAATTTCTATGCTGCTTTAAATTCAGCCGTTTTTACTGATGGTTCATTTGCCTACATTCCAAAAGGTGTTCGTTGCCCAATGGAATTGTCTACATACTTTAGGATTAACCAGGCGAATACGGGCCAATTTGAGCGTACTTTAATTGTTGCTGACGAAGGTAGCTACGTGAGTTACCTGGAAGGCTGCACTGCTCCCAGTAGGGATGAAAACCAGTTGCATGCAGCTGTGGTTGAGATAGTTGCTATGAAAGATGCGGAAGTGAAATACTCAACAGTTCAAAACTGGTATCCTGGCGACAGAAAAGGCAAAGGAGGTGTATACAATTTTGTAACTAAGCGTGGAATCTGTAAAGGTGATAACTCAAAAATATCATGGACACAGGTTGAAACCGGCTCTGCAGTTACCTGGAAATATCCAAGTACTATACTAAAAGGAGACAACTCTGTTGGCGAATTCTACTCAGTTGCTGTAACCAACAACTTCCAACAGGCCGATACCGGTACTAAAATGATACATATAGGAAGTAATACAAAAAGTACAATTATCTCAAAAGGTATTTCTTTGGGCGAAAGTAATAACAGTTATCGTGGATTAGTAAAGATAAATCCGAAAGCAAATAATGCACGAAATTATTCGCAATGCGATTCGCTTTTAATAGGCAGCAAGTGTGGTGCACATACATTTCCATACATCGAATCGGAAAATCCATCAGCCGTTGTAGAACACGAGGCAACAACCTCTAAAGTATCAGAAGATCAGATATTTTACTGCATGCAACGTGGTTTGGATGAGGAGGACGCTATCAGCCTGATAGTGAACGGGTTTGCCAAGGAGGTGCTGAATCAGCTACCAATGGAGTTTGCAGTAGAAGCACAAAAGCTTCTTTCGTTAACCCTAGAGGGCAGTGTAGGGTAGGACTGTTTCTGGACACTGGTTGCTAGTTTCTGGTAACTGGTGGGAATGTATAAAGGGCTATTTATGAAAAATGAGTTATAAGAACCAGGAAATTTGGAAACTTTCAAGAGAGTTGGTAAGTGAAATTCATAAAATGAGTTTGAGGGAGTTGCCTAAATTCGAAATGTATGAAGAAGGAAGCCAAATTAGAAGATCAAGTAAATCTGTTAAATCAAATATAGTTGAAGGTTATGGTCGAAGGAGATATAAACAAGAATATATCAGATTTTTAGTTTTTTCATTATCATCAAATGATGAGACTATTGATCATTTGGAAACATTATTTGAAACTGGTTCTTTGAGAAACGAAAAATTATACGAGTCTTTACATAGTAAATTAACTGATGTTTCCCATGTCTCATAAAGAATTGAAAATCAGTTAAAAAGAAGCATGTTTGTTTTGGTTAATCCACTAATATTCAGTATATTAGTGGTGCAACATTAAGACAAAAAAACATGCTTCGGAATAAAAGTACA
>JBNKJW010000153.1:0-4513 GCA_050291445.1 Bacteroidales bacterium
GCCCCTAAACCGAGGGCAAAGACTCCAAACCGAGAGTCAAATACCATTTTAGTCAGTTAAGCATAACCTAACTGAGAACCGTATCTAATGCATAACATTAGACATTAGATAAATACAAAAATAAACAGTGAGTTAAACGCCATACGCAAGTCGCCACAACCATAAAAAAAGTATGTACACTTCAAAAAATTTCTATCGCCAAATTCTAGGCAGGAATATATTCACAACCTGATTTTGAGTTTAAAATGAAATTAATACCATTATAAAGGTTATCTAGAAATACTCTATTGCCCAACTGACTAAGATGTACAACATCATGCCTCCGATACAAATCAATATGATTATCGGTTATATTAGTATGCCTTATTACGTAACCATTCAGTCCCCTAACATAAGATCTCGCTTTTTTATTTACTTTTTTCCTCGCGGAATCCATTCCCGTCTGAAATGTTGCAGCTGTGTAGCATCGTCTTGCAAGGATTTCAGACCAAACCACCTTACAATGTGGCATGAATATTAAAACTTTCCTAATGGCATCCCTCAACCTGCTGCAAGTGTCATAAGTTTTTTCAGTACCCAAATCATTTCCCCCAAGGTGAATAATGAGATAATCAGGTGCTCTCATTCCATTATTACGGAGGTACTCACGAACCATGTATGGCAAGTCCCCGATCCGTGCTCCGGGAAAGCCTTTCCAGCTAATTAGGTGACCTCCAAATTGTGATCTATATGTTCTAGCTTCTTGTGCGGCGTAATAAATAATTGAGCTCCCAATAATCAGAAATCTCGGTGGACCTGCGACAGATAGAAAGGTGCCATTAGAAAGGTGCCATTTGAATATAAATTAGATTAATTTAGAGGCGAATATACCGCTTATATGTAGCTGACCGCCATCTTCCAGCAGTCTTTATTTCATCTTCACTTTTATTAATTGAAAAAAGGTAGCTTGCCCCACCTATTCTAAATGAATGAGATCTTATGTTTTTTCTCTCAAGACCGATGAAAGCAATGCATTTTTTCAAAACAGAGTTGAATTGTGATCGAGTTACAAACGATTTATCAAAATGACGAAAAAGTGGACCGTTATCGGAGCCACGAAGCTGAACATACTGAGTCAATGTTGACATGTGTTTTTTGTTATCCGTTTTAATTGGAATACACAATTTAGTACTACGCCCTAGTTGATCAGTTTTAGACCAATTAACTGTCAAATGCAACTCTCTAGAATCAAATTTTAAATCAATTAATTGTAAAATCTTATGTGGTTGTGATTTTTTCGAATCACATGTTATTTCACTAATCCTGAGGAGCGCCCAAAAAGATAGTATGAACATAGCTTGAAAAAGAACACTTTCATATGAATTATAAGTGACCACAGGCAAAACTTTAAGCAAATTATTTAAAATATCAATAGTGATAGCTAAACGCGAATCAACCCTATTATGTAACCTACGGTGACCCTCTATAAGCTTCTGAACTACATATGCCCGTGTAGGGTCTTCGAAATTGTTTATTTTATGCCAATAACTAATTGAACTAATATACAATTGAATAGATTTACATGCGTAACCATTAAGCGACAAAAAAGCAATAAACTTCATAATAATATCCACAGGGACAGGCCAAGTGATCTCAACATGTAATTCTTCAGCAAATTTTCTGAAAATTTTTAAACCAAGCTCATATGCTCTATGACTCTTCTCTGCAAATCCATTATATAATAATTTCGAAATTTCATCATCTAAATCCGACAAAAAGGAAGGAATTCGGCCGGAATTTGTTCCTGGAATGTTTTTTGCAGCGGGCATACGTCCCTGAAAAGCTGGATATTATTATTAGCTAAGTGATTAATAAATTGGGGTGCTCTTAAATTTGGTGCAAAAGTGGCACGTAAGTGTATATTATGCTTTAAACAGGACAGTACTAAATATCGAATTAGTAGCATAATATTTTTGTCTCTTGCACTAGTTCTATTTACATATTCGATTAATTTTTCATCACTTATGTGAATTAAAATTCTTTTGTCATGCATCTTGTTTCCCCAAAGAGTGAAAGCAATTACTAATGGCAACAAATTTTTAAAGTTTTCATTGTACTTATCTGTTGATGTTTTTGACCACAATTCTTGTGCCCAATTACCGTTAAAATATACAGCAAAGCCTGTTTTAGTGCTTTCAAAAAACAACTTTATATCAAAATTATTTTCCCAATCGTTTGGTAACCAATACGCCGCACCATTAAAATCACGAAAAAATACCTTCCAAAGGGAGAGGTCAGCTCTCATACCTTCTGATATGCGAACATAATGGTGTGGCATCTTGGCACCCGAGCAGGCATCAATAAGTCTGCGCATAAAGGCTCTACCAGGCACACATGCTCTACAAATAAAATTCAAAGATCCAATGATTGATTGAACAGCCTTTAACGTTGTTCTTTTCTTTAAGAGCATAGAATCGATATCATTCAAAATGTCCCTAATCTTATCTTGAGGAATCAAGATGCATTTTCTAATAGTATCAATAGTTAGCCCTAAAAATATTATTACCCGAGTCGGGCCTTCAGATTTTTCCGAGACTAGTGGAACGCCAATATCAGCGCATATTTTCTCAAAAATATCCATTATTCTTTTGCATTCGATTTCACTTTCACAAACAAACAAAAAATCATCAATGTAATGGATAGTGCACATTGTGCCGGAGACACTATCCAAACACCAATGAAGAGCAGAACTAAAATCATCGAATGTTCTACAAGAAATTTTACAGCCTTGCGGCATGGTTTTTGAAACAAAATATTTACCCTTGTGTTTAAAACCTAATAAATTTTGACATTTTTTGCTAATGGGGAGCAACTTGAACGCTCCCTTTATGTCCGCCTTCCCGAGATAAGGAGTTTTCCATTTTTTATCAAGCATAATTTTAATAGCATCATCTATTTTTGCATACGTAACCGATGCTTCTTCATCAGGTATAAAATCATTAATGGAATTACCCTTTGGGTGACTCAAATTATGTATAAACCGGAATTCCCCGGGTACTCGCTTTGGTACCAGAAATATTGGTGAAACACGGAAATCTTTAAAAGGCGCTGTATCATATGGTCCCCCAATACGTTTTGCTTTCAACTCATCATCAAGTTTTTTATTGATGGCTATTTCCTCCTCCCTAGTGTAATGAGGTTCTTTCGAATTTTTCCAATTTGAAAATTGTGGACCAATATAACCAATATCAAAACCAAACGTAAAACCTATTAATTTTTTCACCAAAGATTGGTTAGGGTGATCCTTAAGGTACTTAAATAAAATATCAGGCTGAATAGGAGTCGGGGCAAGTTCATTATTTTTGTCATCAGGCTGAACAGGAGTCGGGGCAAGTTCATTATTTTGGTCCTCCTTGGCTGCCACCTCCTTGGCTGCCACGAAAAGGCACTTTACATTTTACCGATGGGTGGTTTTGATGACCGCATTTTGAACATCTATGATCATATTTACAATTATTAGCGGAACAATTACCCCTGTTATAAGCGTAACAAACATTACGCCCCTTTTGTGCATTAACATTATTATTGGGTTTCGCATGATTTTGGTTGGATGAAGGAGGTAGGCAATTAAACATGAAGAGCTCGCCGTCAATTACTGACCACGACCGAGTTGGATTCTTTGCTAGCCTATACCTAAAATTTTCATCGTATGTTTTCGCTGCCGCCCAACCATATCGGGCATTCATTTTTCTAATCATGTTTAAGTAAAGGATCAATTCTCCAGCTTTTTCTGGGTGTTTTTCGATATAAACAAACATAAAAATTAGAAAGGCATCAGACCATAGTTCAAAAGTTAAAAATTTAAGTTTTTCCTTTTGAGGAACAACACAAATATTTCCATCATGTGATAAGGTTAAGTTTAATTGGTTTTTTACCTCATTATTGTTCTTATTAATCAGAATGGCAAAATCAACATATTCGCCTTGCCAGATTTTTTCAATTATGCACGTTGACAAATGAGAATGAATGCTACCGCAAATAGATTGCAAAGGTTGAATAGACTCATTATCAGAATTTAAAAAATTAATAACGGGCCTACCGGTATGAACTGGCGGAATCGGAATTGCGTCCTCAGCAACTGAACTTCCTTGGACTTCAGTGTGTTCATCATCTAAGACAATTTCTTCTCTTTTTCTTTTGGGAGGTCTCACTGCTTTATCCTTGGGAGCTGCCCGCTTTCTAAGATCCCCACTAGCATTTTTATGGCCTTCCATAAGTTCAGATTCCACTGTTTGTTTTGGCGCTGCTCGCCTTTTTCCCATTTTCAATATTTAATATCCAGACAAAGATTTGACCAGATAAACAGAATTTGTACAAAGAGGAATAATCCAAAGAATCACAATCTAATATTCCAATTTTTTCTTTTTTTAAAAAGTTCAAAAATGGTCTAAGTAGTCAAAAATAGACTGTTCATGCCAAGCTGAAAATGCCGAATGACGTTATGACCAAAATCGTAAGTCGAACGCGGTCTCTG
>JBNKJW010000154.1:0-53331 GCA_050291445.1 Bacteroidales bacterium
ATTTAGCACAGGAATGTAAAAAATAATAGAATTTATTGCATGTAAATTAATTTAAGAAAGAAATAACCTCATTTTTATTCCTCTACTCCCTGTTCTTGGAATGAGAAAAATCAAAATTAGGGAGTTTTCTTAGAGGCACTATTTAACAATATCGGATCCTGATTAACTTTAAAATGAGAAATATCATGTTTTTAAAGGGGGAACGTTTTTCAATTTAATGCAATAAATAGATGTGTGTTACAGTTATGTGTTTAATTAAGCCCTAAATTGACCAAAATGAATGACAAGCTTTTTATTGCCCTGCCAACTTTGCATGGTGTTGCATTAATTAATATAAATGACTTAATCTATATTTGTTCTGAAGGGAAAAACTGTATCTTTCATTTTGAAAATAATCAATGTAGGACAGTGAATATCCCTATCAGCAATGTTGAACAAATTTTAAAAGGCTCAAATTTTGTTAGATGCCACCAGCAATGCATTGTTAATATTTTAAAAATTGAAGAAATATTTACAGGTAGTACTGGGCTGGTATTAACAAACGGGAAAGAGTTTAATATTACCCGTACGTACAAAGAAAAATTCAGGAAAAAAATGAATAATTATTGTTATAAAATTACTAATGCCCTGTGAATCAATGCCCCGGTCAATTATACCTGCTTTTATGTCAATTGTTCACCAATTAGTGTCGAATATACCCTAAATTGTGTCAGTGGTGTATGTTTTTGGTCTTTTTAGTTGGACGTTATTTTTTTTTTAGCAATATTTGAAAAAGAATAGAACACTGATGTCGCTGATTAGAAAGATTTTCAGGATCTAATATCGAATGTCTAATTTACTAATTTCAAATACATTAAGTTTTAAAAGATGGCTCAATTACTTTATGAAAAACAATCAACAAAAGTCCATTTAAATGCAACACGCCGACATATGCGTTTATGTAGGAGAACAACCGGTGCAGAGGAAGCTATTACCGCTATTGAAACCTATTATCAGGCATTAATTGAAAAACAAAAAGCCACCGAAGAGGCTGGCCTGAAACGCGAAATGGCACATGACGATGTTTATCATTATGATGATATCCTGGATGACGAAGTGCGTACATGTTATGATGATTGCAAAAAGCATGACCGTAAAAACCCTGGTCGCCCTTTACTGGGACAGTTGTTCCCCGACGGAAAATTTACCACCATTATTAATGCCCCTTTAAAAGAGGAACCTGATAAAGTTGGACAGTTGGTAAGCCGTATTGAAGCGCTGGGTGCCGACCATGCTTTAAATACTTTGGTTGAAGTGCTAAATGCCGGTATTGAAAATTGCCGTAATGCCCTGGCTGCTTATCATCAAAGCATTACTGATGAAAAATCTGCCGAAGCCGAAGAAGATATCGCCAAGGCCAATCTACGCCGTCAGTACGAATTTAACTACCTCGATTTAGCCAAAAAGTTCGGCAAGCGACATGCCAACCGTTTCTTTCCTGTGTTAAGGAATACAAGCAAAAGAAACGAAGCCAACAACGATAGTGAAAACCCCGCCGAAACAGACGATTAAAAACAAATTTTTAAATAAAAATGAGTTTGCCAATTGTTAGAAAGGGTGTTTTTAACAAAAAAAGCAGGCTGCACAAAATTTCGGTTTGCAATTATGGCTAAAATCATGTGCTGTGCAAAATTTCCTGGATGTTTTTTAACAAAGATTTCAGTCTACACAAAATTGCAGAGGTGTTTTTTTACAAAGATCATACACTGCAAATAATTTCAGTTAGTGATTTTTACGAAGGTTGCAGACTGAAAAAATGTGCAGGGAGTGATTATGATAAAGATTATGAGTTGAAAAAGCTGGCAGGATGGGATGGTAGCAAAGAACTGAGTTTGAAATGTTTTATAGCGAAAATAGTTTAAATGATTAGTTGGGAAAAGGCTTTTGGGGCAATTATTCGTTTCGTTGGACTTTACCAATTAAAATATAAGGGAAGTTATCCTGTTGGTTTTACCTAAGTAAACTTTACAGAAAGCATAAAAGGTTTATTAAACAAAGCGGCCCCAAATGTATTCTCTAAATGCAATTAAAGTAGATACAAATGGAGCCTGATTATTAAATTATAAAATTACAATAAAAATGAAAAAAAATAATATTTTTAAATATATCCTGTTAGCAACAATTGGTCTATCTATATTAGCTTCTTGTAGCAAAGAAGAAGGACTTGAACCAGAAGAGACACAGAGCGGATTAAGAAAGGTGGTGCCTGAAAAGAGCCTAACCGTTGAGTTAAAGAAAACTGAATTTAAGCATACACTTAAATCTTCTACTGAAGAATTTATTGATGGGGTGTTCATTTGTTTCCAGGTTTAAATGCATGGCTTCAATGTGTTGTTATTGGCGATCAGCGTTGGATAACTATGGATATAGCTGTAGATCTTGATCTTCTTTCTGGTGAAGGAGATGCTAGGTCTTTGTATCATTCCGAAAGAGGAGAATATATTCCAATGTATGATCGCGAGGCTGCCGATTGGATAAGCAGTACCGCAGGGACGACTACCTTTGGTTATGGTGGCCCTGCAATAACCCAATTGTCTGGTTTCCGCCTGCCAACAGAAGAAGATGCAGAACATCTTAACGGAATGGCAGGGGGTAATGATGCTGCCATTATTGCAGCTTTGCAGTTAAAAAAAACCGGCTTGTATGGAGATATTGGTGGGACTGCCGTGTCTTTTAACGAGCACCTTGGTTACTTTTGGATCGAGGAAACTATAAATCCAGGTAGAAATTGGCTTTTCGCTGCTGATATAGACAACAATCATGTCTCTCTCGCTGAGCACCAATTTCCGTATTATGTACCTGTTCGGTTGGTTCAGACTATTTCGCAGCAATAGTTAAGCATAAATTCAGGCCGGGGCTGTTTTGCCCCGGCTTTTAAAACATCTAATAAATGCGTTTTTGTTTAATTTTACTCTTTATCTTTTCTAATTCTCAAATTGTAGCCCAGCTTTCCGGCGAATACCGTATTGGGCAAAACCAGCCAGCCCCTTTTAACACCATTGCCTCCGCGGTGGTGCACCTCAATACTGTTGGGATATCCGGTAATGTTACCTACCTGCTCGAAGATGAATACTATTACGAAGAAAACATATTGATCCAAAATTTTACCAGGGTAAGCCCTACCGATTCTTTTGTACTGATGCCTGCCCCGGGTATTTTTAGTATCATTGAAGGGAGCGGCAGTGCCAATTATGTGATAGGGCTCTCAGAGGTGAAAAATGTTGTGATTGCCGGAAACGAGCAGGCTTGTGGCGAGCCCCGCCTGAAAATTTTGGCTACCGAGAATGTACGTGATGTTCTTGATTTAGCTACAGTAGACGACCTGACCAGAAAGGTGACGGAAAATGTTACCATACAGGCCTGCCATATAGAGCGGGCAAGCGCAGTTCTGCCAAACCAGGGAGGCTATACTATTGTTATGGGCTGTAATTATTGCAATTTTGATAATATCCGTATAGTCCATAATCGTTTTTCAGGTAATGGAGAGGTTTTTATTATTGGCGCTTTTGACCCGGTGTTGCAGGATGTTTATATACAGGATAATTGGTTTGAAAATTGTGGTTCAATAGATATTGGTCGGTGTAAAAAAATAGCCTTTGAGGGCAATTACCTGGAGAACCTGCATGCTCGGGGCGATGGGGCTTATTATCGGGCAGTTAATTTTCAGGATATTGAAGAGTTGTTGTTTTCATCAAACAAAATTTCCGGGGTGGTAACCAGTGATAATTCTCTTCATTTAGATTTAATTCAGCTTAGAGATATACGCTCAGGCTTGTTTAGCAACAACACCATTGAGGGAATAAACTATTTCGGTTATAATGAAATAGCCCCGGGCAGCGGGACTTTTGTTGGAAATGAAACTCGTTTGGTGTACCTGTACGGGTGCAAGGATATTAAAATGTACAACAATACCTTTAATATTTATCCACAGGCCGGGTTGGGACTTAATTATGATTATGCAAGTATCACAGCTGTGTCTATTAGTAGCCGGGATTATGACATTCAGCTAAAAAACAATATTTTCAGGATAGCACAGGGCAATGCCAGTGGCGGAAATTACGAAACCTACGGTGCCATTCTAAGCGGGTATTCTACCGAAACTATTGAAGATGTAGTGTTGGATAATAATATTTATTATGTAAGCGGGCAGGCCAACAATGTGTTTTCCATGGTATGGGATGGTTCCCATTTTGCCCCACAGCAGGTGTATAGCTACCAGGAGCATAATGCAGCTTTCCCAGGCACTAATGTAAATTCTTATTGGCAAATGCCTTCTTTTGTTTCGGATACTGATTTACACTTGGCAACTGATTGCAACCGGGGGCAGGTTTTGTCGGAAGTTCCACTAGATATTGAAGGCCACTTGCGCCACAAAAGCACCCCCGATATTGGGGCTTATGAATATTTTAATGGCGAATATTTGCTAAGCAATGGCAGCGATACAATTTGTTCTGGTAGCTCGCTCAGTTATTGGACAGCCTATAAGCAGCCTGGCTGGTTTTATGAATGGGGTATTTACGGAAATGCAGCAACAATTACAGACGGTGCCGGAACAGACAGCATTTGTGTTGAATGGGACAATGAGCCGGGCCCGGATAGTTTATGGATGTATTCGTATAATGAGGAAGGTTGTAAAAGTGATACATCTGTTTTTAAAGTAGTAAAATCCGAAAGGCCAACAATACGTTTCCCAAAACAGATTTTGTGTTATGGCGAAGTCTTGTCAGTTGAGTTTACAGGCAGTGCCCCCTGGGATATTAGTTATAAATACAATAACCAGGAAATTGAGATAGAAGGAATAAATGAAGTTAAGTATGAGCTTGGTTCAGAAACAGGTTTTTACAAATTATTGTATGTTTCTAATAAATTTTGCAAGAATATTCCAGTAAATATTGCTAATAATGCGGAAATTCAAGAAGCTTTAAAAGTATTGGAAGTTTCGCCCAAATAATTTGAATTAAAAAAAGAAAAAAATGCTAAGGTTTGTATTTGGTATTTTGTGTTGCTTAGTTTTTTATCCTGGTTCCTGTCAGTATATTGATACTTGTTATGTTAATGATACAGTTGTGTATAAATCAGTTAACCAGCAAAGTGGCTCTTTATTGTTTTGGGAAGTAAGTGGTGGCGTAATAATATCCGAGAACCCGTCAGGAAATGATAGTGCTGTAGTCAATTGGGGCAGTGAACCAGGTGTTTGCCGACTTTCGGTTTATGAACATAGCGCCTGTGATTATATTGGGGAAACTGTAAGTGTTTCCATTCTTCTAAAGGAAAGGGAAAAAGAATTCAGCTTTTATGTGCCTAATGTTTTTACACCAAACAATGATGGGGAAAACGATTTTTTTTACATAAAAGCTGAAGTCCCTCCAGAAAGGTTTAGTATTGAGATAGTGAGCAGGTGGGGGGCAAAAGTGTTTCAATCAAATGATTTTTCAGCCTTTTGGGACGGTGATTCTAATGGGCGCGCTTGTAGCCCAGGGGTGTATTATTACTACATAAGCTATACTTACAATGGGAAAGATGATATCAAAAAAGGTTTTGTCCATCTTTTCAGATAGTTTTAACTTTCTATCTTTGCTCTTTTTCAACTTTCGTCTTTAATCTTTTGTCTTAACATGGGCAACACCTACTTCAAATTCAAAAAATTTACCATTAACCAGGATAAAACTGCCATGAAGGTTGGCGTAGATGGTGTGTTACTTGGAGCATGGGTGGATGTGGATAATGCACAAAACATGCTGGATATTGGCACAGGAACAGGTTTGTTAAGCTTAATGCTGGCACAAAAATCCTCAGCACATATTGTTGCAGTAGAAATTGATGAGAATGCTTGCAACCAGGCAAAAGAAAACGTGTTGCTGAGCAAATGGAGCGAAAGAATTGAAATTGTAAATACTTCCATCCAGGAGTTTGCCATAAGTTCTAATCAAAAGTTTGATTTAGTTATTTGTAATCCTCCGTATTTTTCAGCTTCACTTAATTCAGCAGATCAACAAAGAAATATAGCCAGACACGATGACAACTTGCCTTTAGATATATTAATTGCTTCAGTAGTGAAACTTCTGGTTGGAAATGGCCGTTTTTCTATGATTTATCCTTTCGACAAGAAAAATGAATTGCTCAATATTGCCAAAAGATACAAGTTATCCCCAAAAAAAATATTGAATATTAAAGGAACTGAACAAAAAAAAGCTAATCGACTAGTTGTTGAACTAAGTTTTGGAGAAAATACTTGCGATGAAAAAGATTTTGTTGTCAGAAATGCCGAAACGAATGATTACACCAATGAATACAAACAACTCACTAAGGAATACTATTTGAAGTTTTAGCCATGATTCCCGAATGCTAGTTGTTTTTTCAGGTGGTGGACCGCCAACTGCCGACTGCCGACTGCATACTGGAGACTGCATACTGCCTACTTCTTTACATCCCTCGCATAACAAAACTTCGGCTTTTTTTCGCCCAATTCCCATAAATGAACCGAACTTCCGTTGCAATCTTTCAGATATTCACAGTCATTGCAAATGGTGGCACACAGCCACTCTTTTTTCCTGAAAATGTCAAACTTTTCCGCCCAAACTTTTTTGAAATTATCGTTGATGATATTTCCTACATGAAAACCTTCAGAGTTGTTTGAACAGCCCGTAATTGCCCCATCAGCTAAAATAGAAGCTATATTAATCCCTGAGCGGCAGAAGAAGTGGAAATCCCTGATTTTTTGGTCTTGTTCAAAAGGAACCCAGCCTTCACAACTAAGGTTTACATTTAATCCTTGCTTTTGGAGTTGGGGCTTGTTTTTTTCAATCCATTTAAGCATCAATTGGGTCTGTGCAAAATCAAGTGACAGCTCATTGTTGTCATTTGCCCTTCCCGAAGGGAAAATCCGGAAAAGTCGCCACTTAGGAATGCCAAAACCAATCAATAATTCAGCTATATCATCAAGTTCGTTAATGCTTTTATGTGTAACACAGGTAACCACATCTTTAAAATGAATTTCAGATTCTGCAACCAGTTTCAGGGCACCTGTTACATTGCAAAATGCTTTGTTGTTGTTTCTTAGCCAGTTATGAGCTGCTTCAGTTCCATCAAGGCTCAATGTGATACTTGAAATACCTGCATTGAGTAGCTTTTCTAATTTTTGCCACGTAAGTGCCATGCCATTAGTGACCATCCCCCAGCGCATACCATTATTTTTTATGTGGGTACCTATTTTAATCAAATCGGGGTGCATCAAAGGTTCTCCTCCGGTAATGATAAACCCCACACTTGTTGAGAATTGCTCCTTAATGTAATCGATGATTTTATACCAGCTCTCGGTGGTTAGTTCAGGTGAATTAACCTCTTTTTTACAATCCGAGCCGCAATGAAGGCAGCTTAAATTACATTTTTTAGTAATTTCAAGGAAAAGGTATTGCAAATGGTGGTTTTTGCTCTCTTTTTGCTTGTAAAGTTGATGAAGCCTGCTTTTAAGGTTTGTCTTAATACCCACTTGAATTGATAGTTTTTGAAAGAAAAGCTGTATTATCGGTTTTATTGTTTGTCTCTGAATTTTGGTTTAAAAATACCTTAAAGAAAGTAAAACGTCAAATACAGCTTTAAAAACAGCTAGTAAATACCTCATTAGAAAAATTGAAAAAAGTGCTTGAATAAATGAGGTAGCTTTTATAAAAATTATTGTTTTTTAGTAAGTTTCAATTCAAAGTACGACTCATTGGTCAAATCTATTTCTTTTGACTGGAAGTCACCCAGATTTTCCACTCCGTCAATGTCTTCAACAGTTGCTTTGTAGGCAACATCATTATTTTGCGAAACATAAAATTCAACAGCGCCATTTTCATCCGTAAATTTTTCATTTATTTGTGTCTGGCCTTCAAACAATGTAACCTTTAAGCCAGGAATAGGAGTGCCGTTTTTATCTTTAGTATTAATTAACTTTGGGTTTTCCAATGCCATTTGGGAGCCGTAACAAGCTGCAAAAACCAATGTGAAAGATCCGGTTAAGATATAATTGAAGCCTTTTTTAATAAATCTAATCATATCAAGATGATTTTTTTGATAAAACGAACCTGAAAATAAAAAATTGTATAATCAGGTTACCATTTTAGCAAAGTTACAAAAAGATATTCAACTTTGTTTGCTCGCTAATGAAAACGCAATAGAAACGTTAATTATTGTATTAATTAATAATGATTCTAAATTGTATTAGGACTGTAAAAAATGACGAAATTGTCCTAATTTTGTGGGAAATTTCCAGAAACAACGGAAAGTTAATTTTGATAGAATAGTTATAAAACGTTGAATTATGACAAAAAGTAAGAAACATTTAACTTGTGATGGTAATCACGCTGCGGCGCATATTGCATATATGTTTAGTGAAGTTGCAGCTATTTACCCTATCACACCATCGTCAAACATGGCCGAAAATGTTGATGAGTGGGCTGCCAATGGTAGAAAAAATATCTTTGGCGAAACAGTAGAGGTTACCGAGATGCAATCGGAAGGTGGAGCTGCTGGTGCTGTTCATGGGTCTTTACAGGCAGGTGCGCTAACATCTACTTTTACCGCTTCGCAAGGTTTGTTATTAATGATACCAAATATGTACAAAATGGCAGGTGAATTACTTCCTGCAGTTTTTCATGTAAGTGCACGTAGTTTAGCTGCTCAGGCACTTTCAATTTTTGGAGATCATTCAGATGTGATGAGTGCACGTCAGACTGGTTTTGCTATGTTAGCAACAGGTAGTGTACAGCAGGTGATGGATATTGGAGGTATTGCACATTTGGCGGCAATCAAAACCCGAATTCCTTTCATGCATTTCTTTGATGGTTTCAGAACTTCTCACGAAATTCAAAAAGTGGAAGTAATGGAGCAGGAAGATTTAGAAAAAATGCTTGACAAAGAAGCATTAAAACGATTCAGGGATAATGCACTTAATCCTGAAAATCCTGTTACAAGAGGTACAGCTCAAAATCCTGATATTTACTTCCAGGCACGCGAAGCCTCAAATCCATTTTATGAGGTAATACCAGACGTGGTAAATGACTACATGCAGCAGATTGCAAAAATAACAGGTCGTCCGTATGCGCCATTTAGCTATTTTGGTGATCCTGAGGCAGAGCATGTTGTTATTGCAATGGGTTCAGTAACGCAAACAATTAAAGAAACAATTGAATATTTAAGAGCTAAGGGTGAAAAAGTGGGTATGATGATTGTACACCTTTACCGACCTTTTTCTGCTAAATATTTCTTTAAAGCATTGCCAAAAACAGTTAAGCGCATTGCAGTTCTCGACAGAACTAAAGAACCTGGAGCTAATGGAGAACCATTGTATTTGGATGTTAAAGAATTACTTTACGATACCGAAAATGCACCTCTTGTAGTTGGTGGCCGTTACGGTTTAAGCTCAAAAGATACTACGCCGGCTCAGATTATTTCTGTATTTGATAATTTAAAGCAAAGCGAACCAAAAAATCATTTTACAATTGGTATTGTTGATGATGTTAGCTTTACTTCATTGCCATTGTTGCCTGAGATTAGTACTGTTCCTGAAGGAACTTTCGAAGCTAAATTCTATGGTTTGGGTTCTGATGGTACGGTTGGGGCAAATAAAAACTCAATTAAGATTATTGGTGATACTACCGATAAGTATGCACAGGCTTATTTTGCCTACGATTCTAAAAAATCAGGTGGTATTACTACGTCCCACTTACGATTTGGAGATAAAATTATTCGTTCAACCTATTTGGTAAACACACCTGATTTTGTTGCATGTCACGTTCCATCATACCTTGATAAGTATAATATGCTGCATGGCATGAAAAAAGGCGGGACTTTCCTTTTAAATAGTGTTTGGGATGAAGAAGAAACAAAGAAGCAACTTCCTGATCACATGAAGAAATTCATGGCAGAAAATGATATTCAATTTTATACCATTAACGCAACAAAGATTGCCGAAGAAATTGGTCTAGGATCAAGAACCAATACCATTATGCAATCTGCTTTCTTTAAAATTGCAGGAGTAATTCCTTACGAAAATGCAGTTACTGAAATGAAAGCCGCTATTGTTAAGACTTTCTCTAAAAAAGGAGAGAAGATTGTTAACATGAACAACGAGGCTGTTGACAAAGGTGGTGATGTTACTAAGATAGAAGTTCCTACAGAATGGAAAGATATTGTAGTAGGAGAAGTAGCTACTAATGATAATGTACCAGAATTTATTAAAAATGTGGTTCAGCCAATTAATGCATTAAAAGGTGATGATTTACCTGTAAGTGCATTTGTTGACAGAGAAGATGGAACCTTCCCGGCTGGTACAACAGCGTTTGAAAAACGTGGTATTGCTGTAAATGTGCCAGAATGGCAACCAGAAAACTGTATTCAGTGTAACCAGTGTGCCTATGTTTGTCCTCATGCTGTTATCCGTCCTTTCTTGTTAAATGAGAAAGAACTTGCGGGAGCACCTGCTGGTACAGATACCATCGCAGCTAAAGGAAAAGGCCTTGAAGGTCATGAGTTCCGTATTCAGGTGAGTGTTTTGGATTGTACAGGTTGCGCTGTTTGTGCCGAGGTTTGTCCTTCAAAAGAGAAATCATTGATTATGAAACCTCTTGAAACACAAAAAGCCGAGGAGGAAAAATGGGATTACATTTCATCTAGCGTAACTTACAAAGATACATTGGTTCCAAAAGATAAAACATTCAAGAACAGTCAGTTTGCTCAACCATTGTTTGAGTTCTCTGGTGCTTGTTCTGGTTGTGGTGAAACACCTTATATTAAAACAATTACCCAATTGTGGGGTGATAGCATGACCATTGCTAATGCAACAGGTTGTTCATCCATCTATGGAGGTTCTGCTCCGGCTACTCCTTATACTGTAAATGCATGTGGTAGAGGTCCAGCATGGGCTAACTCATTGTTCGAAGACAATGCTGAGTTTGGTCTGGGTATGGCTGTTGCTTCTGATAAGTTAAGAGACCGCGTTGAAAGATTAGCAAAAGAAGCTATCAATAATGGTGTTTCTGATGAAGTAAAAGCTGCTTTACAAGAGTGGGTTGATACCAAAGATGATAATGCTGCTTCAAGGGCTGCAACTGATAAATTGGTACCTGTTTTAGAGAAGTCGGATACTGACGTTGCTAAACAATTGCTTCAATTAAAGAGTTATATGGCTAAAAAATCGCACTGGATATTTGGTGGCGATGGCTGGGCATATGATATTGGTTATGGTGGTTTAGACCATGTACTTGCATCTGGCGAAAATGTAAATGTTTTAGTAATGGACACCGAGGTATATTCAAATACAGGTGGTCAGTCATCAAAAGCTACACCAATTGGTGCGGTTGCTAAATTTGCTGCTTCGGGTAAACGAATCCGTAAAAAAGATTTAGGCATGATGGCCATTACCTATGGATATGTTTATGTGGCACAAGTTGCATTAGGTGCAAATATGAACCATTACTTTAAAGTAATTAAAGAGGCAGAAGCTTATCCAGGACCATCCTTAATTATTGCATATGCTCCTTGTATTGCTCATGGCATCCGTACTGGAATGCAAAACACCATTGAGCAGGAGAAATTTGCAGTAAAATCAGGCTACTGGCATTTGTTTAAGTACAATCCTCAGTTAGCAGACGAAGGAAAGAACCCATTTACATTGGATTCGAAAGAACCCGATTGGGATCAATTCCAGGATTTTCTGAAGAGCGAAGTTCGTTACATGCAGTTATTAAAATCGTTCCCTGAAGTAGCAGATGAATTGTTCAAAGCTGCACAGGAAAATGCAAAGTGGAGGTATGATTCATACAAGCGTATGGCTGCTATGGATTATTCTGCATAATAAATATACTGACAAAAGCGTTATTCAAAAGTCCTTAAAGTGTTAAGGGCTTTTGTTTTTTATAACAGAATAAGTATATTTAAGTATAATTTAAACGTTTAATTATGAAAAAAACTTTGTTAGTTATGTTTATTGCAGTCTTTGCAATAAGTTATCAGGCCAATGCCCAGCTTGGTGTGAAATTAGGGTATAATTTTGCGAAACAGTCAGGAAGTGAATTAACTGGCATGTCTGAAAAATCATTAAATAATTTAATGTTTGGAGCTTTTCTTGAAAAAGATTTAATCCCTCTATTAGATTTAAGAATTGGTGCTGAATATTCACCAAAAGGAACTAAGTATGAGGGAGGTGGTTATTATACACAGGCTAAAATAAATTACCTGGAAATACCAATTCAAGCTAAATTAAAGTTAGGGCCAGTTTATGCACTGGGAGGAGTTTACGGCGCATATGCTTTAAGTGGGAAGTCTGAAACTGATATACCTGGACAGGAAAATTCAGATATTAAGTTTGATAACGATTATAAAAGATTAGATTATGGAATGAAGTTCGGTGCTGGTTTTCAAACAGGACTTGGACCTTTACATATTTTTGCACAAGGTGAATATTCTTTTGGTTTAGCCGATATCAATGATTTCGGTTCAGGAGATGCGGTGAAAAATAATGTAATATCTGTTTCGGCAGGTGTTGTATTAGGCTTCTAATCATAAAAGTGTAACTAGTTGATAACCCGGCATTTGTCGGGTTTTTTTGTTTTGAGCCTTTATAGGCATTGAATTTGTTGATAAAAAAAGCATGGATAATTAAATAAGTTTGTCTATATTCAATCTTAGAAAACTAAAAATAACCTATGCCATTGTTGAAAAAGCTATCTTGCTTTGTGATGATTGTTGTGATGATTCAAACTGCATTTTCATCATGTATTTCATCAAAGAAAATTAAATACATCCAGGAGGAGGCAGGAAAAACTGCTGAAAATGAAAAGTACACAAGAAAATTAGTAAAGTACAGGCTACAATGCGATGATAACGTGTATGTGAAATTTTCAAGTCTGGAACCGGTTAGTAACGAAGCCTTAACAATTGGGAATACACAAAATGTTTCGCAAGGGCTGGCATCAAAATACAGGGATGTTTATCAAATTGATTCTTTGGGATATTTAAGCATTCCCCAGTTAAATAAAGTATATGCAAAAGGGCTTTCCATTCAGCAATTAAAAGACTCTCTGGAACTTAAAATACAACGTTTTTACCGTGATGTTACCGCGCAGGTGCGTTTGGCCGACAACTATGTGACCATTTTGGGAAATGTAAACAGTCCTGGCCGCTACATGGTTGATTTTAGGGAACAAATTACTGTTTTTGAACTGATTGGCCTGGCTGGGGATTTAAGTATTGAAGCCAACCGGAAAGAAATACGATTAATTAGAAACAGTGGCGAAGAAACCGAAATAATTAACCTTGACTTAACTAAACGCAGCATTATTGAAAGCGAATATTACTACCTTAAACCAAATGATATTGTATATGCCGAGCCGCTAAGGGCTATGAGCTGGCACCAACGTCGATATCCGTTTACTACTACATTAACCCTGGTTTTATCAACAGCAGCCTCAATTTTGGTACTAATTTCTTATATTAAATAGCCAATGAGTATTGAAGAACAGGAAAATATATTTGAAGAGGAAGGCTCAACTGATTTTATAGCTATTGCATTAAGGATGCTAAAGTATTGGTATTTTATTGCCATTAGTCTATTAATAGCCGCAACCATTGCCTATTTTTATACAAAATTCACCACCTCTATCTACGAAGTTACCACTACCTTAATGGTGAAAGAGGAAGCTTACTCGGCCTCCACTTCAAAAGTGCTGGAGGACATGGATTTGTTCTCAAAGAAAAAGAACATTCAAAATGAAATTATCGTTCTTAAATCTTATTCTACAATCCAACAAACCATTAAACAGCTCGATTTCACAGTTTCCTATTACAGCGATGATGGTTATTCGTTAAATGAACTTTATCTTTCCAGTCCTTTTTTAGTGGTTTTTGATTCGGCTGAATTGCAACCCGTTAACCTGTTGTTTGAACTTGAGCCAGTTGATGAAAATAGTTGCAGGCTAAAAGCAAAAGCTGAAGCACTCTCCTTGTATTCGTATGAAGAGGACAGGGTGACAAGAGTCATACCTGATTTTCAGTTGAATAAAATAGTTCAATATGGGGAACCGGTTAATGCGGCCCCTTGCAACTTTAAAATAATAAAAAACCCGAATGGTTTTACCCAATTTTTACCAGGTTTGGTTTATCATTTTAAGTTTAACGCCATTAATCATCAAACCTTGTATTATAAAAATGCAGTGCAGGTAAGTGTGTTGCAAAAAGGGGTGGATGTTTTGTTATTGTCTTTACAAGGAAACAATGTTAATAAAATCACTGATTTATTAAATCAATTAACGCAGGTTTATATTAATAGAGATTTGGAACGAAAGAACAGTATTGCCAATAATACGATATTGTTTATAGATAGGCAGTTAGCAGATATCTCCGATTCTTTAACATATGCCGAGAACCGATTAAATGCCTATCGTAGCTCCAATAAGATAATGGACATGGATATTCAGACACAGCAGATGTTTGAACGCCTGTTGGAATTGCAAAAACAAAAAGCCGCTTTAATAACCGATAAAGAGTATTATGATTACCTGCTAAAATCCTTATCCAATTTAAATGGTATTGACGATATCATGGCACCATCAACCATGGGTATTAATGATGTCTCATTAAATAAACTGGTGGGTGATTTACTCGATTTAAACACCCAGCGACTGACGCTTCTTGACAATTCGAAGCAAAAATCAACTGCATTGATTAATATTGAGGCCAAAATAGCCAATGTTAGAAAGTTAATTACCCAAAACTTGCAGAATATTTCCGAGTCAAATGGTGTAGCAATCGGTAATGTTGAAAGAAAATTAAAGGAAATTGACCGGGAGGTGGTGAAACTTCCATTAAAACAGCAAAAATTGTTCAGTTTTGAGCGCGAATTTAAGCTAAACGATGCCATTTATACTTTTTTGCTGCAGAAAAGGGCTGAAGCCCAGATTGCAAAGGCATCCAATTTATCCGATGCTGAGGTGATTGATCCAGCACGAAATGACGTTTTTGTGAAAAAATCAACCAAATTCAGGCAAATTTACCTGATTGCACTGGCCATTGGGCTCATCCTTCCAATGGCATTGATTTATTTAGATTATAGCTTAAAAGACCAGATTCAACTACGAAAAGATATTGAACGGATAACAAATATCTCCATTGTTGGTGGGATTATTCAGTACAGAAAACCAGTAACCAAAGTTTTTATTGAATCCCCAAAATCGACCATTGCAGAATCGTTTCGGACTTTTTATACCAACCTGCAATATTTTACTAAGGGGAAAGAGCGCCAGGTTATATTGGTTACATCTTCTATGCCGCGTGAAGGGAAAACCTTTAACTCCATCAATTTAGCTTCGGTTTTTGCCTCTTTTAAAAAGAAAACCTGCCTTTTGAGTTTTGATTTACGGCTAGCAAAAGTCCATCATGCTTTTGGTATTGATAATGAAGTAGGATTGTCTACCTATTTAATCAATCATTCATCCATTAATGATATTATTTATAAAACTGAAATAGACATGTTGGATGTGTTACCAGCTGGCCCGGTTCCGCCTAATCCTGTTGAACTGATTGCCTCAGAAAAAACAGAAGAATTATTTCGGTACTTACGAGAAAACTATGAGTGTGTGATCATTGATTCACCCCCAATAGGAGTGGTGGCGGATGGTTTATTGTTATCAAAATACAGCGATGTAAATGTAATAGTAGCACGACAAAGCCACACCAAAAAGAAAGCCTTAAAAGCAGTTATAAAAGAATTAGAGGCTAACAAAATTGGGGATTTAGCCATTCTTTTTAATGGCATCAAACAATCAAAAATATATGGTTATGGTTACGGTTATGGTTACGGATACGGCTATGGCTATGGTTATGGTCATGGATATTATAGGGATGAAAGAAAGCCCTGGTGGAAAAAACTAGCAAAGTGGGGGAAGAAAAATGTGCGGAAAAGAAAAGCTTAAGTGGAGAGTGTTGTACACCAAGTCAAGGCAGGAAAAGAAAGTTGCTAAGTTATTGTCGGAAATGGGAATAGTTTATTACCTGCCAACCCAAAAGGTGCTTAAACAGTGGAGCGACCGGAAAAAAAAGGTGGAAGAGGTGTTGTTTAAATCCTATGTTTTTGTTAATTTGGATGCAAGGAACTACTACGAGGCATTAAAGGTTCCAGGTGTTGTAAAATATGTATCGTTTGAAGGAAAAGCTGTAAGCATTTCGGAAAAGCAGATAGAAACAATAAAAAATACCATTAACAACGAACTGGAATTTGAGATAAGTACCGAATATTTCAAAAAAGGGGATTTGTTAACAATAAAAAAAGGGCCATTAAAAGGAGCAACTGGTGAGGTTGTTTCCTGGTCTGGAAAAAAAAGGTTATTAGTAAGGATTACTGAAATAGGCTATTCGCTGGTGGTGCATTTGCCGCTGGATGATTTGTTAGGATAAGAACAAGAACAAGGTCGAGGTCATCGGTGCTTCGGCTCCGCTCAGCCACCGAGGTTGCTGGACCCTGAGCGGAGTCGAAGGATCATTTAAAACAATTGCAAGCCAACTCGAATGTTTTTCTGCTACTGCGCGAATCTTTCGCGTAGAATGCAACCTATTGGCGCGCGAATGTTTTGCGTGCTCACAGCCTACTCACTCATGAAAATGGGACTGAGGAGGCGGAGCCGTTCACGAACTCAGCTTCGCTGAGGGCTTTTAGGATTGTAGGCGCAGCTATGGATGTACATAAAGAACTTGGTTGTGGGTTTTCGGAAGTTGTTTACCAGGAAGCATTGGAGATTGAATTTAAAATACAGGAAATTCCATATAATAGAGAGCAAAAACTTGAGTTAAGTTATAAAGGTCAAAAGCTATCAAAGTTTTTCAAAGCTGATTTTATCTGTTATGACAAAATAGTGGTTGAATTAAAAGCATTATCCCAATTTGATAATCAGAATGTTGCACAAACAATAAATTACTTAAAGGCTACAGGCTTTAAATTGGGTCTACTATTAAATTGGGGAGAAATCAGTCTAAAATATAAGAGGCTTGTGTATTAATTTAGTGTAATTAGTGTAATTTGTAGACTATGTATATAGAAAAAAAACGACGTTCCGTCCTTAAAACCCTCTCATGGCGCATTTGGGCAACCTTAACAACCACTGCATTAGTATTACTGTTTGTAGGGGAGGTGAAAATTGCCCTGGCAATTGGAGGACTGGAAGTAATTATAAAAATGACCTTGTATTTTCTACACGAAAGATGGTGGAATACAATAAAGTACGGCAAAGAACAAATAGAACCGAAGATCCTTTGGTTTACAGGACTTTCTGGTTCTGGTAAGAGTACTTTATCAGAGGCATTGTACGAAAAATTAAAGGACAAAGGCCTAAAGGTAGAGCATCTGGATGGCGACAGTATCCGTGATATTTTTCCAAAAACAGGTTTCTCAAAAGAAGAAAGGAATCGGCACATTCGTAGAGTGGGTTTTTTGGCAAGCAAGTTAGAGAAAAACGGAGTCATAGTAATTGCTTCCTTTATTTCTCCCTACAAAGAAACAAGAGACTTTGTACGTAATTTATGCAACAACTTTATTGAGGTGTATGTTTCCACTCCGTTGGAAGAGTGCGAACGAAGAGATATTAAAGGCCTGTATGCCAAAGCCAGAAAAGGAGAAATTACCCAGTTTACAGGAATTGACGACCCTTATGAAGTGCCTGAGAATCCAGAAATTGAAATTGATACTACGAATATGGGGGTGGAGGAAGCTGTGAAAATGATAATGAAGAAAGTGTGAAAAGGGGCTTCGGTGCTTCGACAGGTTTGGTTATTGGGCCTGTCGAAATGCAGCAACCGAAGCTCAGCCACCGACACAATATGAAGGAGATTGAGCGCAGTCGAAATCGGATGCAATTAGCGTAATTCGCGGTTTAACCCCTAAATCCCCTTTAAGGGGACCAAAGACAAGAATAATTTGCGGGTAAATATTCGTGCAATTAGTGTAATTCGTGGACAACATTAACACCATACAACCTAAACGCCACTGGTTCGATATCAACCTAAAAGAGATATGGAGCTATCGCGACTTGCTTTGGCTTTTTGTCAGGCGAGAAATAGTAGTGGTTTACAAGCAGACCATTATGGGTCCACTGTGGTTTTTCATTCAGCCTTTGATTACCACATTTATGTTTTTAATCGTTTTTAATGGTATTGCCGGCATCCCCACAGACAATGTGCCGCCCATTTTGTTTTACCTGGGAGGAATTACTGCATGGAACTATTTTGCAGAAAGTTTTAAAAATACTTCCGACACCTTTACAAAAAATGCCGGGATATTTGGCAAAGTGTATTTTCCTAGGGTCATCATGCCTTTGGCCATTGTTATCTCAAATTTATTAAAGTTTGGCATACAAATGTTGTTGTTTTTGGGTGTGTATTTTTACTTTTATTTCACAACCGATGGTTTAAATGCCAATAATAGTTTGCTGCTGTTGCCTTTGTTAATTGTGCTAATGGCTATTCTGGGTTTGTCTTTTGGTATGATTATATCTTCGCTGACAACTAAATACAGGGATTTGAAGTTTTTAATCCAGTTTGCCGTGCAATTGTGGATGTATGTCACACCGGTGATCTATCCCATTTCAAAAATACCAGAGAAATACAAAGTATTTATTATGCTGAACCCTTTAACATCAATTATAGAAGCCTTTAAATATTCGTTTACCGGAGCCGGAACGTTAAGTTACAATGGTTTGTTATACAGTAGCTGTTTTGCATTGGGTATGTTGTTGCTGGGAATACTAATTTTTAATAAAACAGAGCAGAACTTCATGGATACGGTGTAGTCCGGGGCATTAGCTCCGCTGTGCCACTGGAAACATCACTTGGAGATTGAGCGTAGCCGAAATCGGATCTTCTCAACCTCAACCGTGCCCCAGAAATAATGAAAAAGTAATAATTCGTACAATTCGTGGACAAATATTAATTAGCGAATAGATGAAACCCGCAATACGCATAGAAAACCTCTCCAAACAATACCGCCTTGGCCTCGTCGGCACCGGCACCCTCAGCCACGACCTCAAACGCTGGTGGCACCTCCTCCGTGGCAAAGAAGACCCTTATTTAAAAATTGGTGAAACCAATGATCGTGCAACAAAAGGAAGTTCACAATACGTGTGGGCACTAAAAGACATTAACCTGGAAGTAATGCCCGGCGAAGTATTAGGTATTATTGGTAAAAACGGTGCAGGCAAAAGTACCCTTTTGAAAATATTAAGTAAGGTAACCGGCCCCACCACCGGAAAAATTGATTATAAAGGCCGCATAGGTTCCTTATTGGAAGTAGGTACCGGATTTCACCCTGAGCTAACCGGTCGCGAAAACATTTACTTAAATGGCGCCATCCTGGGCATGCGCAAAAAAGAAATTGACCGAAAATTTGATGAAATTGTTGATTTTAGCGGCGTAGAAAGATATATTGACACCCCCACCAAACGATATTCCAGTGGTATGACTGTCCGTTTAGGTTTTGCCGTTGCTGCCTTTTTAGAACCTGAAATATTAGTGGTAGACGAAGTGTTGGCCGTAGGCGATGCCGAATTTCAAAAAAAAGCCATTGGAAAAATGCAGGACGTAAGTAAAAATGAGGGGAGGACGGTGTTGTTTGTGAGTCATAATATGGGGGCGGTAAAGACATTGTGTCCTACTTCATTATTATTAGAAAGTGGGAATATCAAATATGTTAGCAATAGCGAAAAAGTAATTGAACTTTATTTAAATGAAGGAGTAAATCAAAATACATACTGGGTCAAAACTAGAGCGATAGAGCAATTGCATTTTAGTCAAATTTCGCTAAAAGCAATGCGCGGAAAACAGCCAAATATAACATTATTAATTAATGTTGAGCTAGAAGCAAATCTATCTGGGAGAGATTGCATTTTAGCATTTGATATTCTTGCTGAACATCGAATTCCAATATTTCAAAGCATTGCAGATAGACGAATCAAAAATGTAAGAGGGAAGCATCAATTTGAACTTGAAATTACATTGCCCCCATTAATTCCAGGGGAATATTATATCGACGCTTGGATTGGGCCACATAATACAGAGACAAATGACTATGTTAAAGGTGCTATTTGTTTTAGGATAGAAGATTCACCTCTGAATAATTGGACTTTTCCATTTTCAAATAAGCATGGTCACTTTGTGATTAATTCTATATTAATAGATGAAAAAAATAGTTAATAAGTTATTAAATTGTTTTGGTTTTAAATTATCTACAATTGATAAAACCGCACATTACTACGAAAACATTTTTGAGAAATACAAAGATTTTACAATGGTACCTAAGTTGAGTTATATTGAAAATCTAAAAATGTGTGCAAAAAATAATTTTTTAAAAGGATGTGTTGTTGAATGCGGTACATGGAAAGGAGGAATGATTGCTGGTATAGCTGAAGTTTTGGACAAAAAAAATCGCAAATACTATTTGTTTGATAGTTTTGAGGGTTTACCTACTGCAAAGGTAGTTGATGGAATAAAAGCGATTCAATGGCAAAAGGATATTAATTCAAAAAATTATCATAATAACTGTTGGGCAAGTGTAGATGATGCTATGAATGTCATGAAACTTGCCGGAATAGACTCCCCTGAGATAATTAAGGGGTGGTTTGAGCATACACTACCAACTGTAAACTTTCAAGAGCCAATAGCATTTTTAAGGTTAGATGGTGATTGGTACGAAAGTATCTTAACATCACTAAAGTACTTATTTCCAAAAGTTATAAAAGGAGGTTTTATTTTTATTGATGATTATTATGTATGGGATGGAACATCCAGGGCAGTTCACAAGTATTTAAGTGAGATACAATCTCAAAGCAAAATTAGGTATTTATTTGATGGTATTGCTTATATAGTAAAGGAGGATTAATGTCTTACACCTACAATTCTAAAGAGCTAAAAAGAGATTCTGCAAATATAATTGTTCCTTTTCTTGCAGATTTATTCCAGCCTGCTTCCGTAATTGATGTTGGATGTGGGTTAGGCACTTGGCTAAGTGTGTTTTATGAAAATGGCATTACAGATATTTTAGGAATTGATGGAGATTATATTGATATAGAATCATTGAGAATCCCTAGAAAAAACTTTGTTTCGGTTGATTTAGAGAATCAATTACAGATAGACAGAAAATATGATCTATTGATTTGTTTGGAAGTTGCAGAACATTTATCTGACTTCAGGGCTGAAAGTTTTATTAGGGAAATTACGCAATTGAGTAATATTATCATCTTTTCAGCGGCAATTCCATTTCAGGGTGGAGAAGGACACTTAAATGAGCAATATCCTGAATACTGGATTAAGTTGTTCAATAAATTTGGGTTTAGAGGGGATGATATTTTAAGACCTATGTTCTGGAATGATTGTAATATTAACTGGTGGTATAGACAAAATGTTTTAGTATTTAAGCGAGTACAAGAGGAATTTAATCAGGACGCAATCAGTGCTTTGATATCTAGGGAGTTATATGAGAGTAAAGTCGATTATATTAAGAGGTTGGAGGATAAGATTGATAAGATAGTTACTGGTAAAGAAGCACTAAAATATTATTTTAAACTATGGAAAAGAGCGTTGAAAAGTTGGGTGAAGTGAATTCTGGTATTTCAGTCATAATTTGTTGTTTTAACAGTTCAAAAAGACTTCCTCAAACACTTAGGCATCTTGCGAATCAAAATGTTACTGAGGTAGACTGGGAAGTTGTTTTGGTAGATAATAATTCTTCTGATAACACAAAGGATGTAGCAATTTCAGAGTGGGATCAATATAATATAAACGTTCCTTTAAGAGTTGTTGAAGAAGCAACACAAGGTTTATCGGCTGCTAGAGAAAGAGGGGTTCAGGAATCGAAATATGAGTATTTGGTATTTTGCGATGATGACAATTGGTTAGCTTCTGATTATTTGAATGAAGCTTATTTAATACTTAATAAAGATAAAAAGATTGGTGCTGCTGGGGGGTGGAGTGAAGCAGCAAGTAATGTGGAGATTCCTGATTGGTTTCATGGGTTAAATGGCTATGCTGTTGGAAGACAGGCTCCGGAAAGTGGAGATTTAGTTGGCAGGTATCATCTTTGGGGGGCAGGTCTTGCGACTAGGAAATCTTTAATGACTAAGGTTTTTAGCACCAGATTTTTATTAACAGATCGAAAAGAAAATGTAATTGTTTCGGGTGGCGATAGTGAAATTTGTGCACGATTAATTTTAATGGGTTTCAAACTTTATTATAGTGAGAGTCTTTATTTTAAACATTTTATACCAAAAGAAAGATTGACAAAAGAGTATAGAGTTAAACTTTTGCAAGGATTTGAGACAACAAAGCCAGCAATTGAAAAATATTTCGAGTTTATTGAAAGTAAAAAAGAAAGTTTCTTTTCGAAGTTGAAGTATACAGTTATGAAAGGTGTGAAGATTTTAATTTTAAACTTGATGGGAAAAGGGAAAAAGCATGAAAGCCATATAGCAATGGCAATGGAAAGGATTGCAATTTATTGGTCTATTAAAACTCTTTCAAAAATAACGACTACACAAAATATTGTGGATTTTATTTCAACTAGCAAAAAAAAGTAGTGTGTAAGATATTGTTCAATTCATCACATTAAAATTGAATTAATTTAAGAATTGTAAATATGAGAATTATTTTCTTTCATATTCCTAAGGCTGGCGGGAGTACTTTACATTCGATTTTCGAAAGAATGTATTTGAAAGATGATATTTATACAATTCAATATAATTCAAATAGTTGGTATGAGAATGGAGAGCTGTTTAAAAAATTACCGCTTGAAGAACTTAATAAAATATTATTGTTAAAAGGCCATATGTTCTTTGGGCTCCATGAGTGTTTTAATGATCCGAGCATAAAATATGTAACCTTTTTGAGAGATCCTGTCGAAAGGATTATTTCGCATTATTATTTTGTTTTAAGGTCAAACGAGCATTTCCTTCATCAGACTGTGAAAAACAAGAAAATGTCATTACTTGAATATGCAAAAAGTGATCTCTCTTGGGAATTAGATAATTGTATGACAAGGATGATATCAGGACTCCAGAATATTGAGATTAACCAATGTAATGATTCGCATTATGATTTAGCAGTTAAAAACCTGGAATCGTATTTTAGAGTTATTGGAATTGTGGAACGGTACGATGAAAGTTTAATTTTGTTGAAAAATGAGTTGGGTTGGAAAGAATATCCATACTATCAAAAATTAAATCAGACGGAGAGAACGCATTCAGTTTCAAAGAAAACTAAGGAAAAAATTGCTGAAAGAAATAGATATGATGTTCAACTTTACGATTGGGCATTGGAGCATTTTAATGAAAGGATTAAACTAGGAAAAAATATTAATCAAGACGTTGAGATATTGAAAATTGCCAGTTCTGCATTTGATGAAGGTTTTCATATGGGACAAGATGTTGGTTTCCAGAAGGGGCTGATTAAAGGTGCTGTTGAAAGGGATGAGAGGCTTTTTAGAAAATACCCAATTCTCAAATTAGTTAGAAGTTTAAAGGGGTTTTGTTTAAAAAAGAATAGAAAAGTTCTCTAAATTAAACGGCATTAGGTATTATAAAAAAGAAAAATATTTGATGAAGAAACTGATTTTAAAAATACTTTTCTGGTTTGCAAAAAAATGCAAAAGACAATCAACTTATATTTCGGCAAAATGGCTTAAATTTTTGGTTGACAATGATATCAAAGATATAGATTCAATCTTAATGAAAGTTGGGGTTTATCCAGTAACAGATTTTTACTATAACCCAATGATTAACCCGCAAAAATATCTGTATAAATCACTTAGGGATGATCGAGTTTTACCTGGTATTGATTTCAATGTAAAGGAACAAATTGAACTTTGCGATAGATTTCAATACCAAGAGGAATTAAAGAAGTTTCCGTTGAACAAAAATAATAAAAATGAATATTATTATAATAATGGTTCTTTTTGTTCAGGTGATTCTGAATTTCTATACAACATAATTCGATATTACAAACCGTCTAGACTTATAGAAATTGGGAGTGGTGCTTCAACTTTGATGGCAATTAATGCAATCAAGAAAAATGGAAAAGAAGATAGTCAATATTATTGCAAGCATACATGTATTGAACCATATGAACAACCTTCTCTTGAAAGCTTACATATTAATCTCATAAGGGAAAGGGTTGAACTTATTGATAAAAAAATCTTTAATGAATTAAAGAAGAATGATATTTTATTTATAGATTCTTCTCATATAATAAGACCTCAAGGTGATGTGCTAGTTGAGTATTTGAATATTTTACCAATGTTAAATTCGGGTGTTTTGGTTCATATCCATGACATTTTTACCCCTAAAGACTATTTAGATGAATGGATATTTAACCATTCATTTTGGAATGAACAATATCTATTAGAAGCATTTCTCACATTTAACAAGGAATTCAAAATAATTGGTTCATTAAATTTTCTGATGCATAAATACCCGGAGAAGTTGAATAGAGCTTGTCCAATATTGGCCACTCAATGTGACCGAGAACCTGGTTCTTTCTGGATTCAGCGGAATTAAAAAATAGAAAGAATATTGAAACTATCAATTGTAACCATTAATTATAATAATGCAAATGGACTAGAGTCTACAATTAATAGTGTATTAAATCAACAAGAATGCAATTTTGAATATATAGTAATTGATGGCTTATCTACAGATTCTAGTGTTGAAATAATCAAAAATGTTAAGCACAATAAAAATATTTCATTCAAATGGATTAGTGAAAAGGACACTGGGGTGTATAATGCGATGAATAAGGGTGTAAAAATGTCAACAGGTGAGTATTTGTTATTTCTTAATTCCGGAGACATTTTTTATTCATCTAATGTTATTAGAGAATTCTATAATTTCGAAAGTTTGGAAGATATCATAGTCGGGAAATTAATGATTAAGACTAGTGATGTTATAGATGAAAACTATATTAAAGAAATTCCTGATGAACTTACAGCAAATTATTTATTTAATGATTACCTCCCTCATCCGGCTACGTTTATAAAAAAAAAGATATTTGAAAAACTTGGACTATATAATGAAAGGAATAAGATAGTCTCCGATTGGGAATTTTTTGCAAAAGCGTTATTGGTTTACAATTTTAGTTATAAAAAAATCAATCTATTGGTTAGCTGCTTTGTACCAAACGGATTAAGTAGTTTGCCTGAGAATGCTAAGTTAATAGAAATGGAAAAAAGACGGTTTTTAAAAAAACAATTTCCACGATTTTTAAAAGATGATGAAAACTATAATTTATTAAAGAAAGAGAAACTGATTTATTCTGAATCTATGGAGAAAAAGATATTTGACTTCCTTAAAAAAATAAGATTCATAGCAATGATTTCCTTCTTTTATAAGCTTTCTATTAATGTTGGTAAATTTTTTAAATGAAGAAAATAGCAATCCTATCTGATAATTTCCCACCCCTTAAATCAGGAGGAATTGCTAATGCTCACTACAACCTTTTTTTGCTACTAAGAAATAATGATTATAATTCCTGTGTATTTACATATTTAGAAAAAGAAGATGATTTTAAATTAATAGCAAAGGAAAAATTTATTTTTAGAAATGGATTGTCAAAATTCGATAAAAAGAAACTTAAAGTTTCTAACATATTTAAAAATAAACTTAAAAAATGGTTGCATAAGGATTCTTCCAGGGAATTAATGTTTCAGTATAATCTGACTTGTATTGCAGGTATTACAATAAAGAAAAAAATAAATAAACAGCTTGAGAAATTCAAACCTGACATAGTGATTGTGCCAGATTTTGGAGCCCCTGGTTATTATCTGAAAAAAGTAAAAGGAGCAAAATATATTTACATATCACATAATAATCCAATGCGATTGTTGAATAATCCGTTAATTGGTGTTTTCTCAAAAAAAGATGCTGAAAGAGCTCTTGCGAAAGAACAAGTTTCTCTTTCAAAAATGGATAGAGTTATTTGTCCGAGCACTTATATGAGGGATTTTTTTCTATCAACATTCAGTTACCCTTCTGAGAAGGTTATAGTTTTGCCTAATGTTGTTGATAGTAAGTTCATTGAAGAAATAACACCATTAGACATTCATAGTCAATTAAATATTGATAAAAATATACAGGTAGTTTATATACCTGGTGCTGGTAGTAGTATCAAAGGTAGCAAATATGTTGTTGAAATTATTCGTCGAATCAATAAAGCCTTAAATAATAAAGTCGCTTTTTATTTAAGTGGTGATTTATCAGAAGAGCAAAAATATGAATTAAACCAGTCAGGGAAGAGGTTCAAGATATTTTCACCCGGAATTGTAAATTATTCTGAAAATATTGGGTATGTGAAATCATGCAACGTATGCATTTCTCCTTCATTAATGGAAAGTTTTGGTATGGCTCTAATTGAAGCAATGTTTTGCAAACTTCCTTGTATATCGTTTGATGTTGGGGGTAATCGCGATGTTATAATCAATTCTGAGACCGGTTATTTAATTCCATATCTTGATATGGAGTTATTGGTTGAAAAGTCAGTGCTTCTACTTAATAATCAGGTGCTTTATAATAATCAGGTTAATTCAATCGAGTCTTATATTCAAACTAAATTCTCACCGGAATTACTTCTTAATAAATACATTACTTTATTCAGGGAATTATTAAATGAATCCAGGGGATAGTATGTTAGTATTAAAAAAGATTTACAGGAAGTTTAAAAAACTAATTTTGATACATAAGAAAAGGTATGCACTAAGAAGTTATATCCAAAACTCATCTCATTCCATAAATATTGTAATTGGTGCAGGGAATACGCAATTTGATAAATGGATTTCTACAAATATTAATTTGCTAAATTTGCTTAGGAAAAAAGACTGGAAATTTTATTTCTCTAAGAAAAAACCTCATAAACTATTGGCTGAACACGTCTTAGAACATTTAACCTACAGACAGACCAAAGAGGCATTACAAAATACTTATAACTTTCTTCATAAAGGTGGCACCTTCAGAATTGCGGTTCCTGATGCAAATAATTGTGATCCTGAGTATATTAGTGCAGTTCGACCAAATGGTTGGGATGTTGGTGCAGATGACCATAAATCCTTTTGGAAAGTTGATCCTTTAACAGATTTGGCAAAAAGTGTAGGGTTTGAGGTAATAAAGTTGGAGTACTATGATAAGCATCATCAATTCAATATATCTGCTTATACTAATGAAAATGGATACATAACACGTAGCCGAAAACATAACTATGTGGACAAAAATGTACCGAATTTTAACTCACTTATATTGGATTTAATAAAGCCAATTGATCGCGGATAGTCTTCAAATATTGTTTATTACTCATTATTCTGAGATGTATGGAGCTAATAAATCCCTTTGCCAGTTGATGCTAGAATTAAAGCAAACCTATAATATCAAACCAACTGTCCTGCTACGTTCAAAAGGCAGCATTTGTGGTTTTCTTGAGGCCAATAATATCAAGTATTATGTGTCTCATTATTATTGGTGGGTTTACGAAGGCGATGGCTTGAAAAACAAATTTCATAATTATCTTAAACAGCTTAGAAATATAAAAAGAGTAAATAGGATATTTTATAAAATCAAAGATGAAAAAATAGATCTAATTTATTCGAATTCTTTTGTAGTTAATGTTGGTGGCATTTTGAGTAAAAAATTGAAATGTAAACAAATCTGGCACCTGCGGGAGACATTACAAGCCTATAATTTTAAGCTTTCATTGGGGGTTAAATTATCAAAAAGGATTTTAAATAGGGAAAACTGCCAATATATAGCCATATCTGATTTTGTTGTGAAAGCTTATAAATATTTGGTGCCAATGGAGAAAATAACAAGAGTGTATAATGGTATTAAAATTCAAAATGGCATACTGACAAGTAATAAAATAGCTGACAGTATAAATATTTGTGTAATTGGTGTATTGTCTGAGCAAAAAAATCAACTGGATGCTTTAAAGGCTTTTAAAATTTTAAAAGAGCAAAAGATGCTTAATAAAATTAAATTGCATCTTGTTGGAAGTAATATAACTAATTATTTAAATTTATTAAAAGAGTATGTCATACAACACGAACTGGATAATTCAATAATTATTCATGGACATATCAATAATGTTTCGGAATTTCTTAAATCTATGCATCTAGGCCTAACCTGTTCGCGCGACGAAGCTTTTGGCAGGGTTACCATTGAATACATGCTCAACAGGTTGCCGGTAATTGTATCAAATTCAGGAGCGAATCCTGAACTTGTTCAGAATGAAAAAAACGGCTTTATATATCAGATTTATAATGAAGGAGATTTGGCTGATAAAATCCTACGCTTTGTTGGGAACCCTGGTTTGTTAGACGAACTAGGTGCATTTGCTCAAAAATATGCAATTGAAAATTTTTCATCAGCAAAGAACACATCTCAAATTTACCAACTTATTTCCAAGGTAATTCATAATTAAAAGTAATTTACACAAATGTGCGGAATCTCGTCAATATTCAGATATCATTCAATTACTCCAAAAGATATTCAGAACCTGGAGCTGATGAACAAAGAGATGGTTTACCGTGGCCCGGATGATGCCGGTACCTGGCATGACACCTGTTGCGGTATAGCTCAAACCCGTCTCTCAATTATTGATGTGGCGAATGGCCACCAGCCTTTGTTTAATGAGGATAAATCACTGGTGCTTGTTTGTAATGGTGAAATCTATAACTATATTGAGTTACGTGAAGAGTTGAAAAAAGAGGGGCATGTGTTTGCAAGCAATTCTGACAGTGAAACAATTTTGCATTTGTATGAAAATTATGGAACAAATTGCCTGGAAAAATTGCGCGGGCAATTTGCCTTTTGTTTATGGGATACCAAAAAACAACAACTATTTGCAGCCCGCGATCGAATAGGTGAAAAAACCTTGTATTATTCCAACATTCCCGATGGAGGTTTTGTTCTCTGTTCGGAGCTTAAAACCATTATAAAATATTATATACCGCATCCGCAGGTAAATTTAGAGGAATTGGCAGCACCCATAAGATATACTGCGCCCTTAAGTTATGGTGATACCTTTGTTGAGCAAATTAAAAAGGTAGAACCAGGCCAGTATCTTGTAGTTGATAAAAATGGTTTACTCAAATATTATTATTGGAAACAATCTTATAAAACAACTTTTAGTGGCTCTTTTGAAGAGGCAAAAAGTTATACGCTGAATTTAATGCGGGAGGCTGTTGACATAAATCTTAGAAGTGATGTCCCCATTGCTGTGATGTTAAGTGGAGGGATTGATTCCAGTGCCATTGCTGTCTTGGCTAAAGAGACCGGTCGCGAAGTGCATACTATTACTGCCGGGTACAGCGGCGAGCACGATTGCGACGAGCGTGAGGTTGCAAAAAGATTTGCCAAGGAACGTGGATTTATTTATCATGAAGTGGAACTCGGTGAAAAGGATTATAATAATTGTTTTAATGAGTTTACGCAATACATTGACGAACCGATAACCGATTCTGCGGCTATTGCCCAATGGGCTTTGTATAAAAAAGTTAAGAGCCTGGGTTTTAAGGTATTGCTTGGAGGTATGGGGGGCGATGAATTGTTTTACGGATATCCATATTATAACGAACTTGCAGATTCGTTAGCGATACATCGACAACATCAGGCTTTATTCCCATGGAAAGGATTAGCAAAAAAGAAAGCTTACCTTAGATTTCTTTTCAAAAACTGGAAATACATATTACAGGCTGGCTACCCAAGAAAAATTGCGGATGACTCAATAGGCTTTTGGATGTATGATGACTATAAGAAATTTGCTGATACTGCCCAATATACTTTAGATGGCCTCGAAAACAGCTTTCGCAATTTAAATATGTATTTCAATTTTAAAAATGCAGAATCAGGCAAAGAAATTGATTTAATATATGAATTTGCATTTCATAACATAATGACCATGGCCTATTTATACCTCTCAGACAGGTTAGGGATGGGCAATTCTATTGAAATCAGATCTCCTTTGCTTGATTATAAACTGGTTGAAGGGGTTAATTCATTGCCAGTAAGTTATAAGTACAGAAATAATGAACCTAAGTACTTTTTAAAGCAGGTTTTAAGGGGGATTGTGCCCGATTATATTTTATATGCTCCTAAAAGAGGTTTTACACCGCCTGACAGCTTTGTAAATGACGTGGTTGAAAATTACCAATATAAATTTTTTAGTGCTGAGCATAAATTTTATAATTCAGTTCTGGCTGATCGTTTGTTGGATTTATTGATTGGGAATGCAAAATAATACTGTGGAAAAAACGGCTCCAATTGTACTTTTTACCTATAACAGGCCTGAACATACCCTGAGAACCCTAACTGCTCTTCAACAAAATAAAATGGCAGTAGAAAGCACTCTGTATATTTATAGCGATGCTGCAAAAGACAAAAATAATGCGGAGTTGGTTCAAAATGTAAATAAAGTTCGTGAGGTAATCCGTATGGAAGATTGGTGCGGTAAAGTAGAAATAATTGAAGCAGCAGACAATAAAGGGCTTGCTCAATCCATAAAAGCTGGGGTGACTGAAATTGTTTCCAGATACGGAAAAGTGATTGTGATGGAAGACGATTTGATAATATCGTCGAATTTTTTAACTTATATGAACAAAGCCCTGGATTTTTATCAGGATTACGCTGGTGTTTTTTCTATAAGTGGGTACTGTTTACCTCCAAAAAAACTAACTATTCCCGAAGATTATGATTACGATGTATTTGTGAGCCTGAGAAATTCTTCGTGGGGCTGGGCTACCTGGAGCAACAGGTGGGAAAAGATTGACTGGGAAGTGTCTTGCTATAAAGCCATTTCGACCAACCCTCAAATGAAGGAAGCGTTTAACAGGGGAGGCGATGATGTTTTTAAGCTACTTGATATGCAGCATAAGGGGGAACTGAATATTTGGTCCATCCAGTTTACTGTAGCCCATTTTGTAAATCATGCAGTATCTATTGTTCCTACACAATCATATGTAGATAATATTGGGCACGATGGTTCTGGAGAGAATTGTCATATAGGTGACGGTTTACAGAATGGGGTTTTGTCGGAAAAAGAAAATATAAAATTCCTGGATATTATTTATGAGGATAAGCGCTTAATTAACGCTTTTTATTCAAGCTATTACAATAAAAAGAGGCCACTTTGGCAGAAAATGATAAACCGTTTAAGTCGAATTATGGGTGGAAAAAATGTATTTGTAATTAAGAAAAAAATATATTATTAGTTAATGAGGTTGTCAATTATTACAATAAATCTTAACAATGCCGTTGGCCTAAAAAAAACAATTGAAAGCATTTTATCCCAAACCTATCGAAATATTGAATATATCATCATCGATGGCGTCTCGAATGATGGGAGTGTTGAAATCATAAAGGAATTTGAGGCAAACATTATTACCTTAGGAGAACGATCTTCTAACATTAAACTACGTTGGCTTTCTGAACCGGATACAGGTATCTATAATGCTATGAACAAAGGCATTCAACTAGCCACAGGCGATTATTTGCAATTTATAAATTCAGGAGATCTTTTAGTTCAAAGTGATGTAATTGAGCGAATGATTTCCTGGCTTAACGCTCAGGACTTTCTTCCTGAAATACTATATGGAAATATGCTTAAGCAGTTTTCAACCGGCAAAATCTTAAGAGACAAAAATGCCCAAGGGAAAGAGCTTACCTTCCTGAACTTTTTTACAGGTACTATCAACCATTCAAGTGCCTTTATTAAAAAGAAGTTATTTGATACTTATGGTTTATATGACGAATCACTCAAAATAGTTTCTGACTGGAAGTTTTATTTGCAAGTAATTGCAATTGGTGATGAACCTGTTGCCTACACGGATGTTGATGTGACTGTTTTTGATATGGGTGGGGTGAGTAATATCAATCAAACACTTGAGAGAGAAGAACGACAAAAGGTGTTGAAAGAACTAATCCCTGCAAACATCCTTAAAGATTATGAAAAACACTGGTTTGAAATCAGACAGATAGAGCGTATCAAAAGGTATTGGCTTGCAAATAAGATATTTTGGCTTTTTGAGAGGTTGCTTTTCAAATATGAAAGGAGCAATAAAAGCTTGTATAATTGATTACAAAAATGTTTAAAAGAACAGTATCTTCCATTTTAAAACATAGTGGAAAATTAATAGGCTTTTTACTAAAAATGAAACCTATAATAAAATTGTATAATTACATTTTTGAACGGGCCAATTATAAAATTGTAAAAGCTTTTATTCGGTTTATTCCTTTTCCAAATATTAATTTTACTTGGAAAATATTATTAAATAATGGTAAAATTGTAAAAACAAAAATTATTAAAAATGATATTAAAACTATGCAATTTGCCTTTTCTTATAAATGGCATTCGCCTTCATTAAATTTTACTGAAAAAATTCTTAATAACTATTACCCAATAAAAGTACCTTGGATTGATGTTGGAGCAAATTTAGGCTTAAGATCTTTATTGTCCCTAAGTAATAAAAGAGCAGTTTATTTTTTGGAACCAAATAAAGAGTTAAATTTAATCAATAGATCTAGATGTTTCTTAAACACTTTCACTAATTATGAATTTATTGATTTGGGAGCCTCAAGCAAAAAAGGGATAGTTAAGTTTTATGTTGATGAAACATCTTATAACAGCTCAATTGAAGAAAAAGTTGCTGGAAATAATTTAATAAAAGGAATTGAAGAGATTAAAATTAATACGTTGGATAATATCTTCGACAGGTTTATTACCATTTGGGAAAATGCTTGTATTAAAATAGATGTTGAAGGACATGAATTAGATGTATTAAAAGGTGCAAAAAATATTATTACGTCAATCTCACCTACATTTATAATTGAAGTAAATGAAAAAGGTGCTCATTTTGAAAATGTTTATAATTTCTTTAAAAGTTTTGACTATAGTTTATTTGAGATAAGTTCTTTTAAAAAAAATGTATTTTATAAAGAGGTACAAACTTCAAATCAGATAATGCAATCGAACGACTTTTTAGTAATTAAAGATGCAGAATTAGAAACTGCTATTTTGGAATTTTCGCTATGAATGAAATATTTGTTTCTGTTATAATTCCACTTTACAACAAAGAAAGACACATTAGAAAAGCCTTACAGTCAGTTATTGATCAAACATATTTACATAGGGAGCTTATAGTTGTCAACGATGGTTCAACAGATAAAAGCCTTGAAATTGTAGAGCAAATTAATAGAGCTAACTATCAGCAGATAAGAATAATTGATCAGGCTAATCAGGGCGTTTCTATTACCAGAAACAATGGGGTCATAGCTTCTGTTTATCCCTACATTGCTTTTTTAGATGCTGATGATTGGTGGGATTCTGATTATCTTCAGCAAATGGTTGATTTAATTAGATGTTTCCCTAATGCTGGAATTTATGGTTGTAGGTACTGGTATGTTAAGAACAAGCAAAAAAGATTAACCAACATTGGATTACAAAATGGCTTTGATAGTGGCTACATTAATTACATAAGAACTTATGCAAGTACCTTTTTTGTTCCATTTAATTGTTCTTTTGTAGTGGTAAAAAAAAACGTTTTTAAAGAATTTAAAGGGTTTCATCCTAAATTAAAATTTGGTGAAGATTTCCATTTATGGATACGCATTGCATTAAAATATAAAGTTGCTTATTTAAATAAACCACTTGCTTATTCAAACCAGGATGTAAATAAAAAAATTAGAGCTCTGGGTGAAAAAATATGGAATCCTGTCAATCATTTTATTTTCAATCTATCTTTTTTGGAAAAGGACGAGAATCATAATCAGGAACTAAAAAAACTCTTAGATGGATTGCGGGTCAGGGCTTTGTTGAAATATCATCTTTCCCTAAAATATCAGAAAGAAACAAAAAGAGAACTTCAAAAAGTGGATTTTTCAAAGCAAAACTCCTACTATCGATATGTTTATCATAGTCCCCGAATTTTTATTAAAAGCTATTTAGCATTAAAAAAAAACGGATCAGCAATAAAACAGAATTTAATAAGACTTAAAAGTTGAAGGTCGCATATTTACTGGGCTCTCTTAATACCGGAGGAAAGGAGAAATTATTACTAGATGTAGTAGAGAATGCATCTTTACACAACCTTGACTGTGTTCTTATCTATCGAAAGAAGGGACAACTGGAGCAGAGCTTTAGGAACACAAAAATTTCATGTTTTAAACTAAAACCAAAATTTATACTGGATATTTTTTACTTTATTCGTTTACGAAAAATAGTAAAAAAGGAAAAAGTAGAAATTATTCATGCCCAATTGGGCATTGATGCGATTTATGCTCGAACTGCCTGTTTGTTTACTGGTATAAAGATTGTAATTACCACCCATGGATTTGCTGGCAGCTATTCAAAGACTGTAAGGGTTTTGAATTTTTTAGCTTATTACTTGGTTCATTTACGGATATGGGTAAGTAAGTCTCAGTTTTTATGGTACCAGGGTAAATACAATTTTCTGAAAGAAAATAAGAATTCTGTGGTTCACAATGGCATATCATTTAGTAAGTTTGATGTAGCTTTAGCTACAAAATTTAAGAAAAATGCTTCTGAACTCTTGTTTTCCAGCGTGGGGAATTTTGTAGCCGGGCGTAACCAGATAACAATTTGTAAGGTTTTGAAAAAAATTTCGAATGAAAGAAAGAATTACAAATTTCTGTTTGTTGGTGAAAAAAGTACACTCGAGCCTTGGCGTTATGATTCTTGTGTAGATTATTGTACTAAAAATAAGCTGACAAATGTACTTTTTTTAGGTCATCGTGCAGATGTTCCTTCTATTTTAAGAGAAACTGATGCTTTTCTTTATTGGTCAGAACATGATACTTTTGGGATAGGTGTGATTGAAGCTCTTGCCAGTGAAATTCCTGTTTTTGTGAATAACTGGGACGTAATGCTAGAGGTGACAGCACAAGGGAAATGGGCTACCATTAGCCATAGTGCTGAAGAAATGGCAGAACAGATACTTGATTTCTTACAAAATCCGGAACCCTACATAGAGAAAGCCAAATTTGCTGCTAAACGGGTACGGGAAAAATATTCGATTACTGTTCATATCAATGAATTAAAAGAAGCCTATCAATCTGTATTGAAATAGTTATTTAGGTATAATATTAGCCCCAAACATAAAGTCGAATTAATTCAAATAACAGTTAATTGTACTATTTCCCAAGATATTTTACTTCAAAAGCCCTACGTAGCTACTTGTTTGTTGTCGTTATTGTAATTTTTGTTTTTCGTAATTTATTACCATTTTATTGGCTGACTTTATCCCTCCTCACAGTTGTACTTTTTTTTACAAAGTTTAAGCTTTTCACTGTAAAATGGAGCAAATTTTCAGAGGCTGTATGGATAAAAAAAGTTTTCTGGTTGTCTTTTGGTATTCGTCTAGTCTGGGTTTTTTTTAGTTATGGAATGTACTGGTATATGACTGGGCAGCCTTTTGAATTTGAGGCAGCAGATGCAGTTGGTTATCATGGTGAAGCTTTATGGATAGTAGGTATGTTTAAAGCAGGAGATTATCATTCCTATTTTGAATATATTGGCTCCAATTATTCCGATATGGGTTATCCTTTATACCTTGGTGTGCAATATCTGTTTACCAACAAATCAATTTTAATTGCCCGTATTATTAAAGTCGTGTTAAGCGCTTTTACTGTTGTACTTATCTATAGAATAACTGCTAGGAATTTTGGTAGAGAAACCGGTCGTATTGCAGGTATTATGGCTATGTTGGTACCCAATCTGATTTATTATTGCGGACTCCACCTGAAGGAAACGGAAATGGTTTTTTTAGTGACTGCCTTCACCAACCAGGCTGATATTTTATTACATAAACCAAAAATTAGTCTTAAAAACATAATTTTTACGGTATTGTTTGGCTCATCACTGTTTTTCTTTCGTACTGTGCTAGGTGCAGTTGCCTTCATGGCCCTTTTTACAGCCTTACTGTTTTCGTCACGAAAAATAATGAAGACCTCCAAAAGAATAAGGAGGTTTGTTAATGTATTACTTTTATTTTCTCTAATACTTGGGAATGCAATTATAGTAGAAGTTTCTGGATACTGGGAGGCTCGCAGTGTAAACCAGGAAGCTTCCATGCAGTATAGAAGTGAAAGAGAAGGCGGCAATAAGCTTGCAGAATATGGTTCGACAGCTGTATTTGCCCCAATGATGCTGGTGGCTCCGTTTCCTACCCTTGTTGATATAGAAAGCCAGCAAAATCAGATGTTATTGTCAGGGGCTTATTTTACAAGAAATGTCTATGCTTTTTTTATTATAATTGCCCTTTTTTATTTACTGAAAAAAAAGAAATACAAAGAACATTTGTTATTATTGGCTTTCTTATTTGGTTACCTGATTGTATTATCCATGAGTGCTTTTGCCTTGTCGGAACGTTTTCATATGCCGATAGTTCCTTTTTTAATAATCCTTGCATCATTGGGTATTAACAATTTAAAAGCCAAACATAAAAATTATTACTTTGTCTACCTGGTGCTGATTTCTGCATTGATTATTGGTTGGAACTGGTTTAAACTGGCTGGTAGAGGTTTAGTGTAAGATTGTTGAGCAGGTAAACGTATTTAAGAGTGACACAAAGATAAAAACAAATATTATGACAATCCTTGATAGTAATTTTAATAATCTTTTTTTATAACATGAAAGTCCTCTTTGTTAGCAGTGGGAATTCTAAATTTGGAGTGAATCCAATAGTGAAAAGACAAGGCGATGATTTAATAGCTAATGGAGTAAATGTTGATTTCTTTTTAGTAAAAGGTAAGGGAATTAGAGGATACCTTTCCAATATTAAGAAACTAAGAAGGCAAATAAAAAAAAATAATTACGATTTTATTCATGCTCATTATGTGCTTAATGCATGGGTGACCTTGCTTTCTTTTACTAGAAAAAGAATAGTGTTATCTTTAATGGGGAGTGATACCTTTGGGATAAGAAATAGAAAAGGAAGAAAAAAACTCATTTCATATATATTAATAACCCTTACTATTTTAATTCAACCTTTTGTTTCAAAAATAATAGTTAAATCAAATAAATTTAAAAAAAAGATATTTTTTAAAAAGAAATGTTTTGTTATCCCTAATGGTGTTGACATAAGTATATTTAAAGAAAAAGACAAAGCTATTTGTGCTAATATTGTGGATATTGATATCAATAAGAAAAATATATTGTTTCTTGGGAACAAAGATATTCAAACCAAAAATTTTTCACTTTTAAAAAATGCAATTGAGGTAATTAATTCTGAAACATTGTATATTATTGAGCCATACCCTGTTGAACACTCTCTGATTCCAGCATATCTTAACTCTGTTGATGTTCTTGTATTAACTTCGTTTAGTGAAGGTTCACCCAATGTTATAAAAGAAGCCATGGCTTGTAACTGTCCCATTGTATGTACCAACGTAGGAGATGTGAAAGATGTAATTGGTGATACTGAAGGATGTTTTATTTGTTCTTTCGAACCAAATGATTTTGCAGGAAAAATTAAAATGGCACTTGATTTTGCACAAGCAAAAGGAAGAACAAATGGCAGAAATCGTATTCGGGAATTAAGGCTTGATAGTGAGTCTGTTGCAAATAGGGTTGTGGAAATCTATGGGAAGGTTATTGCTGATAAGCAGCAATAGGTATTTAGGCCAATATAGTCTATGTATAATTTCCAGGTATTTTTTATGAATTTCAATGTAATATTGTTTTGGGTTAGTTTGTGATGAAATATCAATTTTACCTCGGGCATCCAGCCCATTTTCATTTATTAAAAAATGTAATTATCAATTTAAGAGATAAAGGGCATGAAGTATTCGTATTGATTAAGAAAAAAGAGATTCTCGAAGATTTAATAAATAATACAAGCATTTCTTATAAAAACATACTGGCAGAAGGCCGAAAAGATACGATGTTAGGAATAGCAATAGGTGTGCTTAAAAGAGATTTTCGAACGCTAAGATATGTACGAAAGAATAAGCCGGATTTATTGATTGGCACAAGCATTGAAAATTCGCATGTGACAAAATTAACTGGTATTCCTTCAATTACCCTTCAGGAAGACGATGCCGCTATTATTCCACTGCATGCTAAAATTGCCTATCCTTGGGCAACAGAAATAGTTACACCCGATGTTTGCGACAATGGAAAATGGAATAACAGATCGATTAAATATTCAGGATATCATGAATTGGCCTATTTGCACCCTAATAATTTTATACCGGATAAATCAATTGTGCAGAAATATTTTTCAATCAACAGGCCCTATTTTATACTGCGTTTTGTAAAGCTAAAAGCGCACCATGATGAAGGAATTAAGGGCCTTGACTATCAGATAGCCAAAAAAATAATTGATTTTCTTAAATTGCATGGTGATGTATATATAACATCTGAACGGGAATTAGAAAATGAGTTTGAAAAGTACCGTATTTCCATCAACCCAATTGATATGCACCATATTCTGGCCTATGCAAAATTATGTATAGGAGATAGTCAGACCATGGCTGCTGAAGCAGGAGTGCTGGGTGTTCCATTTATACGATTTAACGATTTTGTTGGGAAAATTGGTTACTTAAATGACCTTGAACTAAATTATCAGCTCGGCTTCGGTTTTAAACCTCGCCAGGAGGCAGAAATGTTTGAAAAAATAACAGAATTGATAGCTACTCCCAAATTATCGGACATTTTTCAGGAACGTCGTAAAAAGATGTTAGCTGAGAAAATTGATACCACAAAATTTTTAACCTGGTTGGCAGAAAATTATCCTGAAAGTGCCAGGATAATGAAAGAAAATCCAGCATATCAATACAACTTTAAATAAAAATCGTTCTATTCCCAATCCTCCCTTGAGGAAGGTGCCCGTAGGGCGGAGGGTGAAAGAGCATCACTTATTAAAATAACTTTAAATGAAAATACTCTCTGTAGTAGGTGCACGACCTAATTTTATGAAGATAGCTCCTTTTATAAAGGCTATTTTAGATTATAATAAGCAGCACCCTAAAAACATCATCGAGCACCGCTTGGTTCATACAGGTCAGCATTACGATGATCGAATGTCAAAAGCCTTTTTTGAAGCACTCAATATACCTGATGCAGATATCAATTTAGGGATAGGTTCGGGCTCGCATGCTGAACAGGTTGGGCAAACAATGATAGCGTTTGAAAAAGTGTTGCACAAAGAAAAACCTGATTGGGTAGTAGTAGTTGGTGATGTTAATGCCACCCTGGCTTGCTCGGTAACTGCTAAAAAAGAGCATATAAAAGTTTGCCATATTGAGGCTGGTTTACGGAGCGGCGATATGGATATGCCCGAAGAAATTAATCGGCTGGTCACCGATCGGCTTTCAGATTTATTACTGACCCCAGATAAATTATCAGGCGAAAACCTGAAAAAAGAGGGCGTCCCAGATAAAAAAATGAAATTTGTAGGAAATATTATGATTGATACCCTTGAATCAAACCGAGAAAAGGCAGCAGCTTTAGGAGTAAATAATATTCTTACAGAAAATCTGATTGAAAATATCAGCTTAGCAAAAAACATTGTCGGAAACTTTGCCCTGATTACCTTGCACCGTCCGTCAAATGTGGATACAAAGCAGGTGATTGCCGCCATTGTTCGTTTTATTATTGATGAAGTAGCCCCACAATTATCTGTCATCTGGACAGTTCATCCCCGCACTGAAAAACAGCTGAAGAAATTTGGCTTATGGGAACAATTAAGTAGATGTAAAAACATTGTTTTGCTTCACCCCCTCGATTATCATTCTATGTTGCGTTTGAATATGGATGCTAAAATAATGCTTACTGATAGCGGTGGGTTACAGGAAGAATGTACCATTTTGGGCACCCCTTGCTTAACTTTACGATGGAATACAGAACGCCCCATTACCCTACGCAAACATGGAGGGGCGAGTGTTCTGGTTGGAAATAATATTGAAAGAATTCGAAAGGAATTTGCTGAAACCCTTCAACAAAACAGAAAGCCTGAAAGACCTGAATTCTGGGATGGAAAAACAGCACAACGTTGTTTATTAGAGCTATTAAATTATTTGTAATTCATATTTTTTCAAAAGTAGTTGATAAGAAATTAATAAATTTTGAGTATCTTAGATAAAACAAGAATTATTCCTGTGGAGCAACAAGTTTCGATTTTAGTAGCCTTATAAAAATGAGAACCACCTGTAAACAAACCATAAGATCGATGTATGAAAAAAGAGAACAATTCATTTTCCGAGTGTTTTACAGCAGTAGTTGAAAAAGAATTGGTAGGGGATAGCCCTTTTGTTGATAATCAATGGTCTGTTTTACTTGATTATTTTGACAAAGGAACAATTGAATTTTTAAAAACTGTTCTTACCTTTTCGTTTGATGAAGCTGTAATTATGGAAGCAAAATCTGTTGATGAATTGCAAAAAATCTGTACGCAGGCACAAAAGGCGATATTTAACCTGGCGAAAGTAAACGAAATTGTTTCGCTTGATGAGGTTTTTAAAACAATTAATAAAAAATTAACAAAAGGAGGGTTTTATGTTGGCTGGTTGCAAAAAAAAGCAAACGCTCGCTTTAATTTTTTGAATTTATTGGGCAGGTGGAGTATAATTGTTTTTTTTATTGCGCAGGATATGCCAAAATATATTGTAGCCAACACAAGTATAAAGTCTAAAGAGTGTTCCAAAATCAGAAAAATATCAAAGGCAGAGGCTTTTGGCCGTTTGTATTCATGCGGGTTTAAAATAATTGATGAAAAACAGGTGGCAAACGATCTTGTTTTTATTTCAAAAAAAGTATCCAGCCCCATTTTAATAGAGAACCCTACAAAAGGGGTTATTGCAAAACTTCTCAGAGTTGGGAGAAATGGAAAGACGATTAAAGTGTATAAGTTGAGAACAATGTATCCCTATTCAGAGTTTATACAAGATTATGTGTATAAAAAAAATGGATCTCTGGATGGTGATAAAGCAACCAACGATTTCAGGGTGACTAAATGGGGCCGCATTATGAGAAAATACTGGATAGATGAGGTGCCCATGATAATTAATTTAATTAGGGGTGATATCAAGTTGATTGGTGTTAGACCTTTAAGTAAATCAAAGTTTAATATGTACCCAAAATGGTTACAAGAAAAAAGGATAAAATCTAAACCCGGGCTTATTCCTCCATTTTATGCCGATTTGCCAGAATCATTTGGCGGATTGTTAGAGTCAGAGAGTAAGTACCTGGATCAATATTTTAAAGCTCCGTTAAAAACAGATATTAAATACTTTTTTAAAATACTCTATAATATAATAATAAAGGGAGCCAGGAGTAAATAATGGTGCTGAAAGGGTGGGGATTGTCTGTCTCATACTGAATACTTCAGCCTCAACCTTTTTCGTGTTAATCCGTGAACAGCCCTACCTAAACAACGAAATCTTTAAACTAACAAAACCTCCTGGGGTTATAAAATCGCTATCTTCAACCAGCGGGTTTAATTTGTCAACGCTATAAGAGGCTCCAAAGAATACACCTGCATTTACTTTTAAAAAATCGTTAATTGGCCAAAGTGCCCCAACAGCAGGCTGAGCATAATAGAAATAATCCTGTGGCGAAACCTTTTCTCCATTTTCATCATCCAGCCAAATCGAACCACCTCCTATTCTAAGCCCAAAGGTAACCCTCATTCTCCTGGGTACGTAGTGACCTCCCTTCGTTCTTTTTAAACCAAGTTTTAAGGCGTACATTAATTCACCTCCTATATGCTGAAAATTGGGATCTAATTTAACACCAGGAGCCAAATCGTATTCAGTAGGCAAAGGTATTGGTTTTTTTGAGACATATATTCCTGCATACCAGGTATCATTAAATACAATAGAGGCATTTAAACTTGCTACGGGCGAATAGATGCCTGCCACTTTCATAAACTCTGCCTGTGGGGTAATGGCAAAATTAACCCTGGCATTTTTTTGTCGCCACCGTGGTTGGGCAAAAATTAGGGTTGAGGTCAATAATAATATTACTAAACTAACAATTCCTTTCTTCATAATATAGGTTTTTAGGCAAGTGGTTCCTGATTAAAAATGTTTGTTTACATTTACCTTTACTAGACCATGTTTATAATCATGATTGTTGCATCATATAATAATCCTTTAAATAGCTTACTAATCCTTAATACACCTTACCGAAAGCCCCCCTGCCTTACTGTAATAATCTTGCACAACGCCGCTATAGCCTCTGTCTAGGTAGCACCTCCAGGCTTCATATTCTCCAACACTGGTTGAGGTCCAAAAATTGGCATCGTGCCCTAAATCGTAATAAACACCTGTACTGTCTCTAAATCCCGAGAAAAAAGCATCAAAGCCCGAAGTCCCATCAGCTTTTAAATCCATTCCTGCTTTTTTTGGCCCACCTAAATACTCTATCAGCTCAGTCCATTCTTTATCTGAGGGCAAATGCCATCCTGTAGGACAAACTTGTAATGCATCCTGCCAGGTGTATAGTCTTCCATGTCGCCTACCATATTTTTTTTTCTCATCATACCATGTTGAGTTCTCCGAAACATAGTTCAGATTGCTTGCCAGCCAAACTTGTTCGCCAATTTCAATAATATCATAGGTTTGTCCATCCCTGTCATCATTAAGTACCTCTTTTTGGGCTTTTAGTTTAACTGAGAAACAAAAAAATAGTAAAACAGTAAGTGTTATTGTTATTAATCTCATTCGTATAGTTTTTTTGAACAGATCCAAGTTGTTTTTAATTCCTGTCAATAAGTAAATATACTATTGTAGTAGAACCAATACAAAAAATATTCCTTTTTATTATTTTTTCGCCTTTCAGTTTAATAAAATAGTTTGTAAAGGCGCATAAACCTACGATTTTCACATTTTCATTTGCTCTGTCACAGCTACCTGCTTTCCTTTTTCAAAGACAACAATAAATGCATCAGGAGCCGTATTTTTAAGATTGTTCCTGTATTCCGCGGCATCCTGATAGGTTGAAAAACTTCCTACCATGTATTTTATCCAGGTGCTAGATCGGTATTCCTCAATCAAATCTGCACCAGGTGCTTTGTGCATCAATATCCAATCAGATAAAGTAGTTTTTGAAGCTGCTATTTGTACTTTAAATACCAATTCTTCACTATTGGTTGGTGAAAAATTATTGGTATTGGTTTCGCTTAGATTGTTCTCGTTATTGTTAGTTTCTGTTGATGTGTTGGTGTTATTATTATTTTCGAGATTTCTTCTCGGATTAGTATTATTTGTGTTCGTTTCATTATTTTCTGCAACGTAATTGTTAGTTTTCTCAAGTTTCCTTATTATTTTGTTTGCTTTTGGTGCATAATTGCCGTGTGGGTTGTTATTCAGGTATTCATGATAAGAAGCTACGGTGTTTTCGCTGACTGCTTTTTCCCAGGCGGCCAAGTCTTGTTCGTCAACATGCGAATCAACTTGTTCGTGGTTAATTTTAAGAGCCGTTATTTGATCCTGGATACCATTAATTTTTAATTCATGCGATTTTTTAAGCTCAGTTTGCAGCATTTCGTAGTTGGTGTTAGCCATTGATATTTTTGAAAGATCCTGAAATTTTATCAAAATTTCATCAGCCGCATCAAATTGTTCTGTCGCTTCTTTATCTAGCTTTAGTGCTCTTGATTTATCCTCATCAGTTTCATATTCTGAATTTTTTATGATGGTTGAATAAACACCTGAAAGCATTGAATAGGCTTGTTGATAATTTCTCTCAGCCAGAACCCTTTGTTCCTTGGCCTCCCAGGTTTTTAATTCCCATTTCGAGCTGTTTCGCTTTTTTCTGTATTTGTAGTCAATTGCATCCGCATTGTTTTCATTTCCTGTTGCTTTTTGAAGAAATTTAACAGCCTCATCAAAAATTGATTTTTGTTCTTCACTTAATTCTTTCTCAATTTCGGGATAGATTATTTCTTGCGAAAAAACTATCGATAATGGAAAGAGTACTATTAAAAATGTTAACATTAACGTTCTCATAATTCTGGATGTTGTTAATACTTATATAAATATACAAAAAAACTTTATAATAGTTGTTTGCTAAAACTTACAAGTTGATGGCTGTACCTTTTTAATAAATGTCCCTATAACAAAAATAGCACATAAATTCAGGCAAAATAAGTAGGTTAAAACTTCATTTGTTGGGGTAAATACCCCATTTTTTTTGATGGGTCTTAGTAGTGGGGTTCTTAGCTATCCGATTTCCAAACAAAGGCACCTTTTTCAGCAACATTATGAAAAGGTATTTTGTTGCGATTGCAATCTTTTTTCAAGACATCCTGTTTCCATTTTGGAACGGAGGAGTCGATAATTATTTTTTCAAACTCAAATAAAGATTGTAGGTTTTCTATATTTAATGAGGCTTTTTTGCTGAGGATTAAGTAGTCGGTAGTTAGTTTGTTAGCTGTGGCAAACCAATCCGTCTTACCATTTAAATAGGTTGCAGTAATCGTATCAATACTTATAAATGTAGCAGGGAAAGGTTGCTCTTTATTGTTTTCACTAACTTCTAGCCTAAAATCTGAAATATAATAGTCTGTTCTGATAGCGGAAGTTAGATAATTAATCGATTTTTTGTCGTCTGCCAGCAAACTATCAGTGTAAAGAACCATTTTTCTATCAGAAATAGTTGCAAATGATGATTTTTGTCTGGTATTAAAAACAATCAATTGCTTTTTACCTGATTCGTTAAAAAAACGAATATCTTTTAGTAAAAAGAGCCCAACAATTAATACAACAATTGCAAATGCCAGTTTTTTTTTCTTATTTAAAATATAAATAACCAAGAAGGAAAAAGCCAGGTAGGTAATTGCTAGTTCTACCCGGCTTAGTGAAATAAATTCAATGCTTGAGCCTGGTATACTCTCAATATATTTAGTTGTAATATTTAGCCCTTTAATCACATATGCTAATAGCAATCCGATAATTTTGGCCAAAGGGGCATAAAAGCTTGAAATAATTAAGGCTACAGTTCCGTACATAATGATAACCGCAGCAGGTATTACAATGATATTGGTTAGCAGCGCATAAACCGGGAATTGGTGAAAATAGAATAGGCTAATTGGTGTGGTACCAATTTGTGCGGCAATTGAAACGGAGGTAAGTTGCCAGATTTTATCCAGCCATTTATTTTTTATGTCAATTAACCTGTAAAGTTTGGGCTGAAAAAACAGGATGGAAAAAACAGCAAGGAACGAAAGCTGAAAACCTACATTGAACAGCGCATTAGGGTTAACTGATAAAATAATAAATGCCGCAGCTGCTAAAGAATTATACGAACTGGGTTTTTTTCCTGAGTTTTTTCCAATAATAAAGAACGAAAACATAAGAGCCGAGCGTGTTACCGAAGGTGCAAGGCCTGTGATTAAAGCAAAAAGCCATAAAAATGTAATAATTATAGCTGATTGTACTGCCAGTAATTTTCTGTTTTTTCTTAGGGGAAATAAAAGCATGTTTAACATTACAGCAATAATGCCCACATGCAGTCCCGAAACAGCTAAAACATGCATAGCTCCTGAATCGGAATAGGCTTCAACAATTTCATCACTTAAGTAATCTTTAACGCCTAGGGTGAGTGCTGCTAAAATGGCAAATTCGTCACCCGAAATACCTGATGACTGGTAAATTCCCAGAACCCAATCCCTAACATGGTAAGCAAAAATATAGACAGGGTTTCCCGTATTTAAGCTTGTTTTTTTCCATTGAGAACTTTTTAAATATGATTGAAAGTAGATTTGTTTTCTGCTAAGGAATTTTTTATAGTCAAATTCACCTGGGTTGCCTGGGTTTTTTATTTCGTTAAGGTTTCCATGTAACAGTAGTAAATCGCCATATTTCAGCGTTTTTGCGAGGCTGTCTTTTTCCAGGTAAATTAAAAGGTCTGATTGGTCGATGTTCCAGACGTTATTTTCTTGATATTCAGTTGCTTTGACTTGTATTTTTATTGTTTTCTGCGTTTCCTTTGGGGGTTTGCTAACCTTTGCAATGATAGTTTCTGCAGTCCTTATTTGATAGGAGCCGGAGTTGTAAGCAACTGTGATATAGGCAGCAATAAAAAAAAGCGAAAAAGATACTAGCAACCCAAAAACCCACCTGTTATGATAGGAGGTATCGTGATTAATAAACGGCCTGTAAACAAAAGCGAGACCAATAAAAAGTGAAGCAAGGCTAATGGCCAGCACCAGGTTGATTTTTAAAGCTGAGCCAAATAGAATGCCTGCAATAAAAGGCAGAATAAATCTTAGAAAAGGTATTTTCCAAAGCTCATTAATCAGCATACAGAAAGTTTAAATCAGTCGTAAAAATACGATAATTAAATAAATCTATATGCTAATTACTGGATTTTTTTATGCCGATAGCTGGTTACAAATTGCAAAATGATGACTACTACCTAACACCGATTACTCTACTCAGATCACGCTCTCTTCTTCTCAGCAAGCCTAAACTTGTACTTTGCTTCAAATTTACCTTTAGAAATAGCCAAAAGCTTACTTTTAAGCAGTTGTTTCCTTATTGGCGAGACCCTGTCGGTAAAAAGTATCCCATCAAGGTGATCGTACTCATGCTGAATGACTCTTGCAGCAAAACCTTCGTATTCCTCTTCGTGGAGCTTGAAGTTTGCGTCGTAGTACTCAATTTTTATTTTATTCGAACGCTTTACTTCTTCGTTAATGCCCGGGATGCTTAAACACCCTTCATTCATTAATTCAGTATCCTCCGAAAATTCAGTGATTTCTGCATTGATAAATACTTTCTTGAAATCTTTCAAGGTAGGGTCTTCCTCATCTAAAGAACTTGCATCAATAACAAGCAGCCTGATTGATTTGCCAATTTGTGGCGCTGCTAAACCTACCCCATCCGATGCATACATGGTCTCCCACATATCATCAATTAGTTGCTTTAAATCAGGGTAATCCTTGTTAATTTCTTTTGCTTTTTGCCTCAAAACAGGCGAACCTATTATTGTAATCGGATAAATCATTTTTACTATTACTTATTTACTTGTTCTCGACATATATGATTGAAGAATAATAGATGCACTCACTTTGTCAACCATGGCTTTATCGCGTCGTTGCATCTTTTTTAAGCCTCCGTCAATCATCGCCTGCATGGCCATTTTTGAGGTGTAGTGTTCATCCTCCAATTCAACAGGTATGTCAGGGAACTTCTTTTTTAGTTGTTTAACAAAATTTTTAATCAGAGGAGCCGAATGCGATGGTTCTGAATTATCCAGTTGAGTAGGGAATCCTACCACAAAACAATCAACCTTTTCAGTTTTTAGATAATCTGTAATAAACGAAAAAATATCCTGTGTGTTTACCGTTGTCAGTCCCGATGCAATTATTTGTAAAGGGTCGGTAACAGCAATGCCAGTTCGTTTTTTTCCGTAATCAAAAGCCAGAATTCTTCCCACTTAATTGTTTAGAATGATTTTAAATTGCAAAGATAAATGAAAGTTTTGATTTTTGTAAAGGATAATTGTTAATGTTTTAAAAAGTGTGATTAAATGCATGAAATGAGGCATGGATTTTTGAGGTTCAATGAAGAATTTGAAGGCATTTTTAAAGGATTGAGATTATCCGTTCGACAAATGGTGCAGGGAGCTTGTCAAACTGCACAGAATGTCAAGTTGAGTGTTGAGTAAGAAAATGGAGGTAGATTTCAATAAGTTCACTTGTCAGCAAACACTGTCAAAAACTGCACAATTTATTCAATAGTAAAAACTTTACCAGAGGTGATCAATGTTTCATAGTTACTTGTTCTACACTTGTTTCTCTAAAAGGTGGTTTAAATCGCTACCATACAGAGCAAATAACTTCACTAAGTCGCCAGAATCTAATATGTTTAGCCCTTTTTCGTAATTTGAATAATCACTTTGACTGATTCCAATAGATTTGGCAATATTTTTCTGGCTGTAACCTTTTCGCTGTCTAAGTCTGGCAAAACTTTCATTCAATGGGATTCTTATGGCGTATTTTCGTGTTGGTGGCATAATGAAAATTTACAGGTTAATAATTTTATCAGAGTATTTATTTAATTTATTACTTTAGGCTAATAAATGTTACCCCCCCCTTTATTGATTTTTTTTTAAAGAAGTTCCTGTCACTGGTTTGCTTGCCAAACATAGTAATGGTGCTCAGCTTTGGAGTAAGAGCCTGAGAGGTTTTAATTTTTATGAAATGATTGGTAGAAATCCTCTAAAGCTTATTAACTTTGGTGTCCAAAATTTAAATCCCAAACATGAAAAAATTTTTAATTGTATTATCCATTTTTGTCTTGCTGCTTGTAGTGGCCTTTTTCTTTTCGCCTAAATATTTGCAAACAGCATTGATATACACAACACCCGATATTGATGATTATGAGATATTTAACAATCGGAAAATTGAGGCCGGAAATTATATTCCCTGGGATTCGGCAGCCGATTACAACAAAAAGGAACTGAAAAAAGAAACAATTCAGCGCATGGACAGTCTGTTGCCTGTGGCTTTTTTGATTGTGCAAAACGGTGAGTTAAAATACGAGAAATATTGGGATAATTATACAGATACTTCTTTGTCAAACTCCTTTTCAATGGCTAAATCGGTAATTAGTTTGCTAATTGGTATTGCTATTGATGATAGCTTGATTAAAAGCATTGATCAACCAGTGGGTGATTTTATTGAGGAATTTGCCACCGAAGAAAACAAAAATTTAAGGATAAGAGATTTACTAACAATGAGCTCCGGCTTAAATTGGGATGAGCATTATTCCAGTCCGTTTTCATTAACTACCCAGGCCTATTATGGCGAAGATTTAAAAGGACTAATAAAAGCACTGAAAGTAGTAGAACCTTCGGGCGAAAAGTGGAAATATTTAAGTGGAAATACACAATTGTTGGCAATGGTGCTTGAAAAAGCTACAGGAACAACAGTTTCTGAATTGGCATCAAAAAAAATATGGAAACCGCTGGGAGCTAAAAACGATGCCTTATGGAGTGTTGATAATCCCGAAGGGATTGAAAAGGCCTATTGCTGTTTTAACTCTAATGCCCGCGATTTTGCCCGGATTGGACAGTTAATCTTAAATGAAGGGATGTATGATGATATTCAGGTGGTTTCAAAGGCCTATCTGGATTCGGCCACCAGGGCTGCCAACTATTTGAAAGATGAAATGGGTAATCCGGTTGATTTTTATGGCTATCAGTTTTGGGTAGTTAATTATAAGGGGTATCGTATACCATTTGCCCGTGGAATTTTAGGCCAGTATATTTTTGCAATACCAGGAAAAAATGCGGTGGTCGTCCGGCTTGGGCACAAACGAAGTGATTCAAGGACGATTAGGCCCGAAATGCCCGATGATGTTTATTTGTATCTTGAAGCCGCTATGGAAATTCTGGATTAATTTTTTTCTTCTTTTTTAGATTTAAATTAAAACGTTTTCCAAGGTAAAATTTCACATAACCTGTACTGGCAGAAATATCAATAGTTTCATACTTAAATGATTCAAATGAAATTATTGACGCCACTCCCCAGTACAACCTTTTTCCTTCGTAACCTAAAGAAAATCGGGCTGTAAAATTACCAGTGCCATCCCTGATGGTCTCTTCCTTATCGTTGATTTTGTAAATTCTCAGGTTTCGCACCCCAATTCCTGGTACTGCAGAAAGATTAAGAAATACCCGTTTAAACAATTTTAAAGTATATGCGTAGCCGAAGGAAATTCCAAAGGATGAGGTTACATAACCATTGATGTTGAAAAATTGGTTTAAGCTGTCGGGAAGTTCTGCAGGGATAAAGCCAGATGGGGCTGAAATAGCACTTAATTTGTAAAACCCACCCAAAATAAACCCACCTGCACTTTTCTTTTGAACTTCGTTGCGAATAAATGCTGCTTTGTAGGAGAATTTTTTATTGTTAAAAAAATAAAAGGCTTCAACTCCTAATGAAAACGACTGCAAATCTCCTATGTAGGGATATTTATTGTTAGTTAGGCTAATGAATTCTTCAGGGTTTTCGAGGTGGAAGCCCTTGTAGTTTTGAAAATAAGCACTAATTCCATACGATCTGGCAAATAAATTAAGTTGCAAGTCAAAGCGAGATGTTTCTCCATACACATCATTATCTTTGTTCATAAATGGGAGACTGAATGCCATTCCAATACCAATCCATTTATAGTTAAAACCTAAACCCAGGTTGGTTTGTCCATTGGGCTCAAATTTCAACTTTTCTTCAAACTCAGTACTTTTTAATTCAAAATTCCGAAATTTTCTTATAGTAAACAGTTGAATTGCTAATTTATCGTAATGGCTTTCAATTCTACTTGTATCATACTTAACCTTTTTGCTTTCAAGGTTTATTGTTGCTTCATTTGATTGAGCAAAAGCAAAAGCGTTGATCAATAGCCAACAAGTTATGATTAGTATTTTTTTCATTTCTTATAAAAATAATGAATAGGGCACTATTTCCATTCAACCTCCCACTTTTTTTTCTCTTTATTGTAGCGGTATTCATTTACATTTTTGTTGTATTTTTTTAAATGAGTACGCGAATCATTTATAAATGTTTTCATTAGTTTAATGTGTTCGTAACCAAGTGTTTTGTCATTTTCATAAAGATCTATTGGTAACACATAATAGGTTTTTAGTTTTTCTGTTTTTTTCTTTCGATACACCCAAACTAAAAAATGCCCTTGCTCTTCAATTTTTATTTCCCCGTCTTTTGTTTTTCTGAATTTAAACCTGGCCAAAGCACCACCATTTGAGTAGCGCCAGCTTCCATAGTTGGCCACGTAATTACCTAGCGAGTAAAATACAATTGCATCTTTTTCTTTTCCTTTAGAATCTTTAAAACGAAATTTTTCCATTTCCTGGATAACATGAGGATGTGCACCAATTATAGCATTAGCTCCATATTCAAAACACATTTTGGCAATTTTCTGCTGATTTGCATTTGAGTTTCGTTTGTATTCCTGTCCCCAGTGAAAAAATACAATAATTGCATCGTAATTTTGTTCCCTTGCCTTAATTAAATCTTTTTTAATGACAAGTGTATCTACTTCATTAATTAGTATTTTTGAACTGTAGGTATCTCCATTTATGCCATAAGTGTAATTAAAAACTGCTATTCTCCAACCCTTTTCTTTAATTACCATAGGATGTCTTTTTGCTTTGTCTTCGTGGCTTCTGAAAGTGCCAGTATGGGTAAAGCCCAGGCTGTCAAGCATATCCATTGTGCGGTTAAATCCGGTTAAACCTCTGTCGTTAATGTGGTTGTTGGCAGTAACAAGGTAGTTGATGCCCACATTTTTTATATCAAGAGCCAACTGGTCGGGTGAGCTGAATTTTGGATAGCCTTTGTATGGAGAGCCGGCAAGCGTTACCTCCAAATTTCCAACAGTTGCATCTACATCTTTAACCAAAGGGGCAATGTGTTCAAACTCCGTTGAGAAATCATATTTTTTTGTTTTGGGGTTGTAAGCTGATTCAATTTGTAAATCGTGACCCATAATATCGCCCAAAAAAAGAAGGCTGATTTCATCATTGTTCGTTTCTGGAACGGTGTCTTTTTCTATATTGATTTTTATTTCTGTTGTTGTGCTGTCTTTCGAATTCTGCGATTGGCAATTAGAGGTAACTAATTGCGATAAAATTAAAATGCAAATAGTAAGTATTCTCATATTTATAATATTTAATTTATTTTGATAATGTTTATTATAAAAGGCTCAGGTTATTTTCAAAAGTGGCTCAAAGTTGGAAGCTTGGAGTTGAAAAATTGCAGTAAGTCATTGTTATACTTTCGTGCTTCAAACTTTCCACTTCTACCTTATTTCCCAAAATGTTTATTAAGTAATTGTTTTGCTGCAAAAAACGGGCTGGTTTTTCCTTCCTGCACCATTTGTTCAAATTTTATGATGTCTTCCTTTAAATCGTCACTCTGATAAAAACCACTTTTCAGGCTGTCAATAATTGTTTCATGCATACGGTATTTTGCCTGTCGGCTGCGGTTTACATGCCAATAGTTGTTTCCTTTGGTGTGTTTAATGTAGTTGTTAATGGTTTCCCAAACATCATCAATACCTGTATTTTTTATAGCTGAAGTTAAGAGAACTTTTGGGTACCATTCCGATTCAGTAGGAGGAAACAAGTGTAAGGCATTCTTATACTCTCTTTTTGCCAGTTCAGCTTTTTTTATGTTATCTCCATCTGCTTTGTTAATAATAATGGTGTCAGCCATTTCCATGATACCCCTTTTTATTCCCTGTAATTCGTCGCCAGCACCTGAGAGCATTAGCAAAAGAAAAAAGTCAACCATTGAATGCACAGTAGTTTCCGATTGCCCAACCCCTACAGTTTCGATAAAAATAATATCAAAACCGGCAGCTTCGCAAAGAATTACTGTTTCCCTGGTTTTTCGGGCAACACCTCCTAAAGTTGAGCCCGAAGGAGAAGGGCGAATAAAAGCATCAGGGTTAGCACTTAGCTCTTCCATACGGGTTTTATCACCCAAAATACTGCCACCAGACTGTTGGCTGCTGGGGTCAATGGCTAAAACGGCTAATTTGTGGCCTAATTTAGTCAAGTACGTGCCCATGGCTTCAATAAAAGTGCTTTTTCCAACACCGGGCACCCCTGTTATTCCAATACGGATAGAATTTCCAGAAAAAGGAAGGCATTTTTCAACCAGTTGTTCAGCTGATTCCCTGTGTTTGGGGTGTACACTTTCAATGATGGTTATTGCAGTACTTAAAGCTGTTTTATCTCCAGTTAATATCTTGTCAACCAGTCGGTTAACATCTGTGTCTTTTTTTCTTTTTTGTAAAAATCTTTTAGCTGCATTAGCATCAACTGATTCTGGTGCATCAATACCTTTCATTACACTTAATGCACTTTTTTCTTTGTCTTTCTTTTTAGTCATCTCTCGCACTTTGAAATGCTAAAATACAACCAACCGTCCATGATAGCAAATTTATGGTATAGAACCTGCTCATGAAATTGTAGATTATACCAATTGCAATTATATTTTAATCCAATGACAAAATATGAATAGCAATTGTAAATGCCGATACTACTTGAAAATAGTCAAATGAGGCTTTGTTGAAATTGGACTATATTGAAAGTGAAATCGGTATTATTTGTATGCTAATAACCTGAGTTCGACATAAAATATTCAACACAGAAATTCGGAATTATACCAGATATGTGCTAAAAATGCAGAAAGAATAGCGGGCTATTTTGAGGGATTTTTAGTGCAGAGATGGTGTGATTACCTCCGGTGAGTGC
>JBNKJW010000155.1:0-7717 GCA_050291445.1 Bacteroidales bacterium
TAATAAAAAGAAAATATTAGTATACAATAATGTTTAGTTAAAGCATACATTATGAAAGAAGAATTAATTATAAGCGGAAGGATGAACCTGAACATTGATCCGGTGCTTCATATCTGGCACTGGCAGATTCCTCTTTACCTGTTTTTAGGAGGTTTAGCAGCAGGTATTTTATTCTTTGCAAGTTTGTACACCATCAGGGGAGAAAGTGAAAAATACAAAACAGCTGTAAAAATTGCCCCAATTATTGCTCCAATTGCAATTATAATTGGTTTAATTGCTTTGTTACTCGATTTAAAACACAAACTGTATTTCTGGCAATTATACACTACCATTCGTCTTGAATCCCCTATGTCGTGGGGAGCATGGGTTTTAATGGCCATAACTCCATTGTCATTTATCTGGGTGGCAACCTACTTAAAAGAAATTTACCCTAAAATTGATTTTAAACAAAAATTCTTTAGCAACATGTATGGCATGTTTGTGAAGGAGGTGGATGGCGAAGTTAACTGGGAGTGGAAGTTCAAATGGCTCGCAAATTTTGAAAAGTATGTTGTCAAAAATAGAATTACTCTGGCATGGGGAGTTTTGGTGCTTGCCGTAATTTTAGGTGTGTATACCGGAATATTGTTGTCAGCATTTAATGCCCGGCCATTATGGAATACAGCGATTTTGGGCCCATTATTTTTAGTCTCAGGATTATCTACAGGTGCAGCTTCAATCATGTGGTTATCAAAAGATAAGGAGGAGAAAAAACTTTTCAGTAGGATTGATATTTTGCTGATAATCATAGAGTTATTTTTTATTGTACACTTGTTTATGGGCTTTTTGGCAGGACCTCAGGTGCAAGTTGAATCGGCTGCTTTGTTCTTTGGTGGCCAGTTTACCGTCTACTTTGGCCTTTTTGTAGTGATTTTAGGTTTATTAATACCCGGAGTGCTTGAAATAATGGAGCTAAGGGGGATACATATTCCAGTTGCATTGCCAGCTTTTTTAATCATCATGGGTGGGTTAATATTTAGGTTTGTGATGGTTGAAGCAGGGCAAATAACAAGATATTTGTATTAAAATAAAGATAAAAGATTATATATGGAAACTCAAACTCCAAGAAAATATATGAATCCTTACCTTGCCGGGTTCTTACTTGGCTTGATAATTATTGCAGCTTTTTACTTTTCGGGTAGGGGACTGGGAGCAAGTGGTCTGATAAAAAGCACAGTAACAACTGTTGTATCAGGTATTGCACCAGAGCATGCAAACAATTCAGCCTTTTATAGTAAATACTTAAAAGAGGGTAAAAGCCCAATGGATGCCTGGCTGGTATACGAGATGCTGGGTTTTATTTTTGGCGCTGTAATTTCAGGTTTTTGGGCTGGAAGAATGAAGAAAGACATTGTAAAACCTCCAAAAGTAAAGGTAAATACCCGTTTGATTATGGCTGCATTGGGTGGTGTTGCTGCCGGTATAGGTGCTGCATTGGGCAGGGGCTGTACAAGTGGCGCAGGGTTAACCGGAATGTCAACTTTATCAGTGGCAGGGTTTATCTCATTTATGTCCATGTTTGGAGGCGCATTTGTATTTTCCTTTTTCTTAAGAAAATACTGGATAAACAAATAGGTTATTTAATTATTCTGTGAATTTAATAGATAAAAGATATGGGACCATTAATACAACAAGAATTTATTAATCCGGAGTGGAATCCAATAATTGCTTTTATTTTGGGCGTAGCTTTTGGTTTTGTTCTTGAACAAGCCGGATTTTCAACCGCACGAAAAATAGTTGGGGTGTTCTATGGCTTCGACATGACTGTATTGCGTGTTTTTCTTACAGCCGTTGTTACAGCATCAGTAGGTTTATTGTATTTCAATTATTTAGGATGGATTGATTTGACCATGATTTACATTAATCCAACTTTTATTTGGTCTGCAATAATTGGAGGGGTGCTAGTTGGTTTAGGAATGATTGTAGGAGGATACTGTCCGGGGACGAGTTTTGCAGCCGCATCAATTGGTAAAATTGACGGTTTGGCATTTATTGGAGGACTAGTTATTGGTGTGTTGTTTTATGGCGAAACATTTCCATGGCTTTTCAAGCAAATATACACAGCAGGTTCAATGGGTAAGATAACCATGTACGAATTGCTTGGTATTTCGCCAGGAACAATGGCATTTCTACTGGTGATTTTTGCCATTGGATTGTTTTGGTTGACGATTGTTATTACAAAACGGTTCTCAAACAAAGAGTTCAAATATTAAAAATATCAACACAATGGATAATAGAAACAGAATAAAAAAGAGATATTACATTGTTACCGGCGTGCTATTTTTGTTGGGTTTTATCTTACTGTTTTTACCACAGAGAAAAAACACAAAAGAAATTTCGCCTGAAAACCTGCTTTTGGCAATTTCGACCGAAGATAGGTTTTACAGTCCTGATAAGGTTGCCCGTTTAATTATTTCAGAGGATCCGTCCATTCAATTAATTGATGTTAGAAATGAGGATGAATATAGAAAGTTCAGTCTCCCGGGTGCCATTAACATCCCTTTACCTGCCATACTTGATAAAGATGAAAGTGGATATTTTATTTGGGAGGGCTACCTGAATGATGAAACCAAAACCACTATTTTGTTTTCAAATGGTTCTGTTTATGCCAATCAGGCCTGGATGCTTACAAAAAGACTTAATTTTAAAAATAATTATGTAATGAAAGGTGGGCTGAATAAGTTTTTCGAAGACATTGTTTTGGCAAAAAAGCCATTAAACAGTGCACCTAAAACTGAGCATAACACCTATCAATTCAGAAAAGCTGCTGCAATGTTTTTTGGAGGAGGAAAGGTCGAAGTTTCTTCTGCATCTGATGATACGAAACCAATAAAAACACCTCCTAAAAAGAAAAAGAAAGAAGTTGAAGAAGGGGGATGCTGATCTTAGAAATTGCGCATTGGTAATTGGTTTGCTTCGCAAACTTGCAAACCAAAACTGCCAGTCGATCGGCATATACAAGGCCATTTTAAAATTTCAATTTACAATATTTCAAACTGGCTAGGTATAATAAACAAATACTCGAATAAACCAATATACAAATACGAGCATTTGCAAATTCAAAGGCATTATTAAACTTTTAGAGTTAGTTTTAAAAAATGGTTTAAATTTTAAAAAATGAACAACGAAGAAAAAGAATACACGCTGATATCCAATATTTTACCAATTGGAGCAGTTGTTTTTGCTGTTGTAATTATTCTGGGAGTAATTTTCATTAAGCAACCAGATAAAGAATACCAAATTTCAGATAGTGAGATGTTGAAAAAATTACTCTCCTATGAGCAAACTATTGGTCCGGATAAGGTGGTTGATATTTTATTTGAAAAAGACTCGCTATACCGTTTTATTGATTTAAGAAGCACCCCCGATTTTATAAACGGACATATTGAAGGAGCTATCAATATTCCAATTAGTCATATTTTTGATGATAAGTATGAAAAAATACTAAATCAGGACAAAAAAATCAATATTTTATATTATTCTGATCATTGTGGAGCTTGTGGGCCATGGATGATTTTAAGTCAGTTAGGGTACAAGAATAATAAAATTTTGCTTGGCGGATATGATTATGTAAATGAACACATTCTAAAAAGCTATGCTCCTTTATCAGGTAATTATAAAAATGAAAAAGCACACTACGACTATGCAAAAGTAATTAGTGAAACAGCTGGTGCTGGAAGCTCAGTTAAAACTTCATCTCCAACAAAACCAACAACACCTCCTGTAAAAAAGAAAAAGAAAGAAGTTGCAGAAGACGGTGGTTGTTAAGTTAGTAATTTGAATATTAATATAAGATAATTAGTAAGTCTAAAAATTATGAAATACATCAATATATCTTTTTTGTTGCTATTATTTTCTACGTTGTTTTTAGCGGCTTGTAATGACAATGGAACTTCAGATAAAAAAGAAATTGCTGTTGAAACTCCAGAAAATGTTAATGAAACGGAACTTTTATACAGTTTTATTGAAAAATCAGGGGATGTAATCAACTCAGAAGGAATACCAGCAATTGTTAGTGCTGATAATGTTTTTAATAATTTATCAAAATACAAGGTTGTTGATATCCGTGGCAAAACTGATTATTCCAATGGTCATATTGATGGAGCAATTCAAGTTGCAGCAAAAGACTTATTTAATTTCATGGAAGAAGAAATTGTTCCTGCAAATTACGAAAAAATTGTGCTTGCATGTTATTCAGGGCAAACCGCAGCTTATTACGCTTCATTATTGCGCCTTGCAGGATATGGCAATGTGTACAGCTTAAAATATGGAATGACGGGCTGGAGTAAAAAAATCATACCTAATAAATGGGCTACCGGTATTTCAAGCAAATATGCTGCTCTGGTTGAAACAAAAAATAACCCGAAAGGCAAAAAAGGCGATGTTCCAGCAATAAAAACTGGTGAAAAAAGTGGCTTTAAAATCATGATGGACAGAGCAAAAGCAGTTGCAGATGAGGGCTTTAAACCTGCAATTATAAAAGTTGATTCAGTAATGCAAAATGTTGATAATTACTATGTTATCAATTATTGGCCAAAAGATAAGTACATGCTGGGTCATTTGCCAGGTGCCATTCAATATCAACCCAAAGAAGCTTTGAACAAAGATAAATCATTGGTAACTATACCTACAGATAAACCAGTTGTAGTTTATTGTTACACTGGGCAGCACAGTGCTTTTGTAACAGCTTATTTAAGGGTTTTGGGGTACAATGCACGCTCTTTATTGTTTGGTGCAAATAGTTTTATGCACAATAAAATGCTTGCAGAAGTGGGGCATGCTTTCAATCCTGCAAAAGATGTTAAGGATTATCCTTTAACTATTGGTGAAAAACCCAGTTTAAAAATAACAACTACAACAACAAGTAATGAAACGGATGTTAAACCTGTTTCAACAACTCCGCTACCAAAAAAGAAGAAAAAAAAGGCAGTAGAAGATGGTGGGTGTTAACCCAAATAATTCATGCTTTTCTTTTTGTTTAGATGCAAGGCGTTGAAAACCGCCGATTAGATTTTGCAAAAGATGAGGGAGATTTTTTGTAGCGTAAGTTGGTAGTTGTTGGTAGATTTAGATATAATAAAATCCGCTATAATTTTAGCGGATTTTTTTGGGTTTATGTTGTTTCTAGTTTTTCTTCTCTTTCTTTTTTGTCGTTTTTTTTCCGTCGCATTTCGATTTGCAGCAAGATCTTTTTGCTGTACATCCTTTTTTAGTTGTTGTTTTTTTTGTAACCTTAGTGGTGTCTTCCATTAAAACAACCCCATTTTTTGTTGAATTTGTAACCTTTACCGGGCTATAAGCAAAAGCTAATCCCATAAATCCTGCAACAAAAAGTACTAATAATAATTTCTTCATTTCTTTATTTTTTTGTGAACAATCATTTTAACAGTCCAAAAATATCTCTTTTTTATAAGTTATCAAGTTATAAACCGGTTAATTCGTGTTAAAGCGATGTTAAAAAAAGGAGCGAAATGTCTTTTTTGGTTAACTTTGCACATAAAACAGTAATTTATAAAGAGTTTGAAAAGAAGAAAGCTACAAAAGGTATTATTGGCCTCCACATTTGTTTTTCTTGTACTGTTGTTATACATACAAATTAGCAGGCTAATAAACACTGCTGAAACGGAACAAAAGCACTTTACTCAAAGTGTTAAACTATCCCTAAACTTAGCTGCTTCAGAAATTTCGCAAGACAGGCAAATGTGCCATAATGTACAAATTTGCCTTTTGGATACCTCGTCAACTTTTGTAAAAGAATTAAAACATCTGGAGTGGAATAAGGTAGACTCCATCATAAAAAGCAACCTTGAGCAGTACGATATTGACTTAGCCTACGATTTTGAGATTGTTTATGCAGATTTAAAACCATTTTCGGTTTTTGAGCCTGCTTCAGATGCTTTTTACACCGAAAGTTTAAATATCGCTTTGCAGCAGGGTGGCATTGAATTGAGAGTACGTTTTCCTGAAAAAAATAAGTTTATCATCGAGCGCATAAGTACCATGTTTGTTTCTTCAATTTTGCTGATTTTGTTGTTAATGGCTTCTTTTATAATCACTTACCAAATGTATAAAAAGGAAAGGGCTCTTGCAATTCAAACAAAAAACTTTATAAACAATATGGCACACGAGTTTAAAACCCCGATTGCCAGTATTGGCTTTGCTAATTCAAGGATTAAAAACAGTAAAGAAATTACCTTGCCCAGTAAACTGGTTCGGTACTCGGAGATTATCGAAAACGAAAAAAACAAACTTCAGGAACACCTTTCTGAAATGCTTGAACTAGCCTGTTTGGAAAACGGGAGTATGATTTTGAAAAGGGAACCAGTGAATATCAAAGATATTCTTGAAGAAACCATAAAAAATTCCTGTATTGCGTTAGAGGAAAAAAAGGGGGAAATTGAGTTCGAATGCACAAGCGAATCAACTACAATAGTTGGAAACAGAACGCACTTATCAAGTTCTTTTTCAAATATTATCGAAAATGCTTGTAAATACTCTAATGGAAACCTATTGATTACTGTTTGTTGTTATTGTATTGATAATAAGCTTGTTGTTGAGGTTTCGGATAATGGTTTTGGTATCTCAGGTAAGGATCAAAAATTGGTTTTTGATAAGTTTTATAGAGTTCCAACGGGCGATGTGCACAACATTAAAGGTTATGGTATTGGTTTAAGCTATGTGAAAGAAGTGGTAGAACAGCACAAAGGTCAAATTGAGCTAAAAAGTAAAACGGGAAAAGGAAGTACTTTTAAAATAACTTTGCCAATTAGTCAGGAAAAAACTTAAAAAAGAGATAAAAAAAATGCATAAATCACGATTATTATTGGTTGAAGATGATATAAATATGGGTTTTTTGCTGGCTGAGTATCTTGAAGAAAATAACTTTGAGGTGAAGCTTTGCAAAGATGGAGAGGTTGGGTTAAATACCTGGAAAAGTGGCACCTTTGATTTTTGCATTTTGGATGTAATGTTACCAAAATTAGATGGCTATTCGCTGGCAAAGTCTATTAGAGATAAAAATACTGAGGTACCGATAATATTATTGACAGCCAAGTCGATGAAAGAAGATAAAATACACGGCTTTAATTTAGGCATTGATGATTATATCACAAAACCATTTGATGAAGAGGAATTGTTGTGTAGGATTAATGCCGTTTTGAATCGGGTTCAAAATGGAAAGGGTATTGAAAAATCAAACTTTTCAATTGGGCAATATAATTTTGATTATGCTAACCAGCTTTTAATGTTTAAAGAACAATCAAGAAGGTTGACAAAAAAAGAGAATGAAATCTTAAAAATACTGTGTTTATCGAAAAATAAAATTGCTAAACGGGATGATATTTTATTATCCGTTTGGAACAAAAATGACTATTTTACCGGTAGAAGCCTTGATGTGTTTATTACAAAACTGCGTAAGTACCTGAAAAATGACAAGGCTTTGAAAATAGAAGGAATACCTACAGTTGGGTATATATTATCGGATATTTGATTTTTTGTGTAAATTATTGATATATAGTATTTTAAGATTGAATTGTGACAGGCTTTTAATATAAAAACCCTCATTGAGGGTTTCGGATACTTAATTAGGGCCTGCTGAAAAAGTCAGAGGTGCATTAGCTACAACTTAGCGAAGCGATATCTTCGACCAAAGGGAGAAAACTTAGCAAAGCGAAGATGT
>JBNKJW010000156.1:0-26228 GCA_050291445.1 Bacteroidales bacterium
TTTGTACTTTTATTCCGAAGCATGTTTTTTTGTCTTAATGTTGCACCACTAATATACTGAATATTAGTGGATTAACCAAAACAAACATGCTTCTTTTTAACTGATTTTCAATTCTTTATGAGACATGGGAAACATCAGTAAATTTAAATGCAAAGTAGGAACCAAAGAACATTTTGCTCATCCGGTAATAAGCAATGGGGTACTTTATATTAGACATGGAAAGGCACTGGCTGCGTATAATATAAAGAATAATTAGGGCAAACATAGCTTGGAACTCTTTCTTTTCGCCAGAAAACCGATAAAATGTAAAGAAATTAATCCAATACCTGTTGTAAACCTTAAAAAATGGTTAACTAAATATTAAAATTGATTCGCAAAATCTGTAAAAAGTTAGAAAATAAATTTATCTTTGCAGCATAAAAAAACGCCAAAAGTGAAAGCAAAATATTATCAATAACTATAAAAAAAGCAAAGTCAGCAGACTTTGCTTTTTTTTTGTCTGGCTACAATGGATTGTAGTAAATAAATAGCAACTTATCAACATCTTAATATTAAATTGACTTATGAAAAACAGAAGTTTGGTTTCAATCGAAGACTATTCGAAAGACGAAATCTTTAAAATTCTTGAACTTGCTGAGCATTTTGAACAAAACCCTAACCAGAAAATTCTGGATGGGAAAGTAATTGCTACACTTTTTTTTGAACCATCAACCCGAACGCGGCTAAGTTTTGAGAGCGCCATTAATAAATTGGGCGGACGAATTATTGGTTTTAGTGAGGCAGGAAGTTCGAGTGTTTCAAAAGGGGAATCGTTGAAAGACACGATTTTAACTGTAAGTAAATACGCTGATTTAATTGTAATGCGTCATCCACTTGAAGGAGCTGCCAAATACGCCAGTGAGGTAGCAGGTGTCCCCATTGTAAATGCCGGCGATGGTGCCAATCAGCACCCTACCCAAACCATGCTCGATTTGTACTCTATAAAAAAGACCCAGGGCACACTTGAAAATTTGAATGTCTTTTTTGTGGGAGATTTGAAATACGGGCGGACGGTTCATTCTTTGTTAATGGCCATGTCGAATTTTAACCCCGTATTTAACTTTATTTCGCATAAAAAACTTCAAATTCCGATAGAATATAAACTTTACCTTGATGAGTTGGGGTTAAAATATTATGAACATTCTGAGTTTACTGATATTATTTCAAGGGCAGACATTATTTACATGACCCGTGTTCAGCGTGAGCGCTTTTCGGATCCGGTTGAATATGAAAAAACCAAGAATGTTTATGTTTTAAAAAACTCAATGCTCAACAATACCAAAGAAAACTTAAGAATACTGCATCCTCTACCAAGAGTTAATGAAATTAGCCAGGATGTTGATTCTAACCCAAAAGCCTATTATTTTGAGCAGGCTGAGAATGGAGTATATGCCCGACAGGCTATTATTTCAAGTATTTTAGGTTTAGTTTAATTACTTTAAAGCAATTTAGAAAATTATATTGTTATGAAACAAGTCCTGACGCTTCGGGACAGTTTCATCTGACAACGGCTTTAGCCCTCACGAGCTTAAGCAAATAATTTGAAATAATTAATAAATAAACAGATGAAAGAAGAAAAAAAATTACAGGTAAGCGCCATTAAAGAAGGTACTGTGATTGACCATATACCAGCTAACAACCTTTTTAAGGTCATTAAAATTCTTAACTTAAATACTTTGGTCGACCCGGTAACCTTTGGTTCGAACCTCGATAGTAAAAAGCTTGGGAAAAAGGCCATTATTAAAATGAGCAATAAATATTTTGATGATGAAGAAATTAATAAATTGATTTTGGTTGCTCCTGAAGCCAGGTTAAATATTATTAACAATTACCATGTGGTTGAAAAAAAGCAGGTAGAAGTACCTGAAAGTATCTCAGGAATTGCTAAGTGTGTAAATCCAAAATGTATTACCAACAACGAAGAGGTAGTATCCAAGTTTAAGGTATTGTACAACGAGAATGTGGATTTAAAATGCCACTATTGCGAAAAAATCACCGATCAGGATCATATTGAAATCATCATATAAAAGATTTTAAGTTTCAATCCACTGACAGGCTGCCTTCATTTTTAATGGTGGCCTGTCTGATTTTACTGTTCTAATAATAGCCAATTCTCACAACCACAAGCGAATATGGCTTCAACTCCAGATTTAATTTACTTCCTTTAATGGTAATTTCACTTTCTGTTGGGTAAATTTCTTTTGGTTTTTCGATAGAGTTCACAGCTTTTAAATTATCACTTCTAAGCGTTATAATTTTAGCTTTTTTATTCAACTTTTGTTTTGATTTTAACTGAACAGGCAGTCCTTTGGCTTTATTGGTTGAGTTGACTAACTTAAGTATTATTACTTTTTCGTTTTTATCGAGTGCAGCGGTACCATATATACCATTTTGCCCTGTCAGAGGTTTGTTATTTTGCTGCATTGCCAAAACATGCGTGCCTTTATTGTTCGAATATAGTTTTTGAACATAATAATTGGCTGTTCCATAAGAATTTAGGTTGTCAAACCAAATTAAATCGGGTGTCCACTGCCAGCCTTCAACATGAGCCATTAAAGGTGCATATGAACAAAGGTTTACAACCTCTGCATTTCGTTCCAAACCAGTCATAAAAGCAGCTTCGGAAAGGGCAGTGAACCAGTTGTTTGTATTTTCGGGGCTGCAAATGGCCTTACTTTGGGCTGCATATTCGCCTGCAAAAATCTTATAACTGTTACGATCGTAATTATCATACCTGCTTGCATTTTCTAAAAACCATTCTGGTGATGCATAATAATGCTCATCAACAATTTCAGCTTTTAATTCTTTTAACCGGGCGCTTGCATAATCAAAATTCTCACCATTGGGTGAAGGGCCGGTACCGGATATTATTTTTATCTCAGGATGAGCCTTTTTTATCGCTTGGGCAAATACCTCGTATCTTTCAAAATATTGTGCGCCCCATTGCTCGTTGCCAATCCCAATCATTTTTAGGTCAAATGGCTTAGGGTGCCCCATCTCGGCCCTTACTTTTCCCCATTTCGAATCGGTTTTACCATTTGCAAATTCAATCAGATCCAAAGCATCCTGTATGTAAGGATTCAATTCGTCCATAGCAACCAGTTCGCTTGTGTTAAACTGGCAGGCCATTCCGCAGTTTAAAATAGGAAGGGGCTCAGCGCCAAGTTCTTCTGCTAATAAAAAGTACTCATAAAACCCAATACCAAACGATTGAAAGTAGTCAGGCGTCAAACGATGGCTAAATTCCGTGTTCCACCTGTTAACAATCATTGTTCGCTCTTCCACTTTCCCAACTGTTTTCTTCCATTGATAACGTTGGCTTAAATCGCGCCCTTCAACAATGCAACCACCAGGAAATCTGAAAAAACCTGGTTTTAATCCGGCAAGCAATTCAACCAAATCAGCTCGTAAACCACCTTTTCTGCTTTTCCATGTATCAGTTGGGAATAAAGAAATCATATCCATCTCAACAGATCCTTTGCCTTCAAATTTCAACCTCAGTTTTCCTTGTTTAGTGCTTGCAGATGAGTTAATTGTAGTGGTGTATTTTTTCCAATCACCAGAAGTAAGTTCTAATACTTTTTCACCAAGCAGGTTATCTAAAGTATCCAACAATTCAAGTTTTATTTTAATTTGGCTGTCTTTTTCAGTTTTGGCTAGTATTGAAAAGTTATAGTCCAGTCCCTTTTTAAAGCCCATTCCACGAAAACCTTCATTTTCAATTGTAACAGGTTGGTTGTCAGATAAGGCAATTTTTGCTATTCTTGGGTTGGCTTTGAAAGTAGCACCCCTGTTAATAATTTGAATGTCTGCCTTGTATTTCTCATTAATCTTCCATCCCATTAAGGGTTTTTTAAATTCAAACGAACGGTTTTTTACCAACTCTGCATACAAACCGCCATCTGCAGCAAAGTTAATATCCTCGAAAAAAATTCCCCACATAGTAGGTGCTATTTTGCTAACAGGTTTATCGAGGTTGACAATTATTTTTTCTGAAGTTTGAGAAATTACATTTGCAGAAATAAGGAGCATAATACCCCATAAAATTACCTTATCTTTCATAAAATAGGTTTTTTGAGTTGATTCTAAATAACAAATTTACTTATTTCTTTGGAATTCTTGTTTTGCTAAGGATAATATATTTTTGTTAGGCTTAAAAAAATGGAGGTTTGCATCTTCTGTTCCAAGTATCCGCACCTCCTTTCATTGTTCAAAGTAATTATTTGGGTCATGATTTTGTTGCAATTTCTGCTAAAAATTAATTCAAACTGTGAGAATATTTTTAATCGAACTCAGGTTAATAATCACTATCGAAAAATCTCTGATTTTTGTTATAAACATTTGAATCCCCCAGACTCATTTTTGGATATCTGGCAGTTTTCTGTATTTGCTTGCGCCATTGGTTAAATGATGTATCGTTTAAAAATTACTAATTCAGTGCTGTATGAGCTGTGTTTCACCTTTTTTACCTCATTATTAGTATTTTACCAAAAGCAAATTGTTTAATTGCCAATAAGCCTTATACTTATGTATACTAAATTTAAATTATTTGAGTTATAATTGTAAGTAAAATATTTTTACTTACTTTGCTCACTACAAATCTCAAAAGAAGAAGAATGTTCGATCCCACACGACTGATTATTAATGCTTTTATTGACCAGCTAAAAGAAAGCTACTCAGATATTTATGGTGAAATGGAAAGGGATTATCCGGCGATGATAACCTTTATTGGCAAAATGGCATTGGAGAATGTTGCTAATTGCGATGCAGCTTACCATGATTTGCACCACACTATTATGGTGGCCGATGTGGGAAAAGAAATCTTAAAAGGCAAACATATCCTCGAAGGTGGGGTTGCACCATTTGATTGGCTCCATTTTGTAACAGCTGCTTTATGCCACGATATTGGGTATATTAGGGGGATTTGCCCTGGCGATTCGGAGGGTAAATATGTAATCAATCAACTTTCTGACAAAGTAGAACTGGATAAAGGGGCAACAGATGCTTCGCTAACTCCCTATCATGTTGATCGGTCAAAATTGTTTGTAAGAACAAGGTTCCGAGCTGTTAAGTTAATTGATGACGAATTGATTTGCCAGATGATTGAACGAACAAGGTTTCCGGTTCCCGAGCAAAAAGGTTATGAGCTAACTGGTGATCTGCCGGGTTTGTTACGAGCGGCTGATTTAATTGGACAACTTGCTGATTTAACCTATTCTAAAAAAAGTTCATCACTTTTTATTGAATTTGAAGAATTAGGTGTTGCAAAAGAATTGGGCTACAGAAGCGGTGCAGATTTGCGCCTTAAGTACCCTGAATTTTTCTGGAACAGTGTTAGTCCATTGGTAAAAGATGCAATTAAGTACCTGCGGGTTACCCAAACAGGGAAAAAGTGGTTAGCCAACCTCTATTCAAATATTTTTCTTGAAGAACACTCTACTAAATGGTTTGGTGCTGAACGTGGGCATGTTGAAGACAATGATGCATTCGACCTTCCGGTTGAAGTGGCAAGCGCAGGACTTTAGTTTCAACGACTTTGAAATTAGGGAAAGCTTATTTTCACTACCTAATGACTTAATGACCAGTGATTACACCCCCGGCAACCAAATCATTCCCTTCGAACAATACAATTGATTGACCAGGAACTAGACCATTAACTGGTATTTGAAATTTTATAATTAATTGTTTTTGGTCAGATGATTTTACTTCACAATTGAGCAATTCGCCTCTGTATTTTATTTTCGCTTTAAGATTAATATTTTCCGTAATCCTGGTGTATTTTTGAAAAACGAGCTGATCAATTATGATCTCCTGTCTGAGAAGTTCATCCTGATTTCCTACAATTATTCGGTTATTATCTACATCTATTTCGGTCACACAATAATCAGCCCCTGTTTTTAAACCAATCCCTTTTTTCTGACCTAAGGTATAATTCCAAAAACCATTATGATGGCCAAGCAAGGTTTTATCAGCAAGCATAATTTGTCCTCTATTTTCTTTTAACCTTTGAGCCAGAAACTTTCGATAATCACCATTAGGAATAAAACAAATGTTGTAGCTTTCCTGCTTTTTTGCCACCCTGTTAAACCCTTTATTCTCAGCAAGTTCTTTTACCTGACTTTTTGTCATCTCACCCAATGGAAACAAAGTTCTCTGCAAATATTCCTGACTTAAACGCCATAAGAATGAAGTCTGGTCTTTTAAATTATCTTCAGCTTCGGAAATAAAGTATCGATCATCCATGTTTTTCACAGTGGCATAATGTCCGGTAGCTACATATTCGCACCCTAATTCATTGGCCAGTTCAATAAGTTTTGACCATTTGATTTGATAATTACAAAGGGCGCAAGGGTTTGGGGTTCTTCCACAACTATATTCATTTATGAAATAGTTAATAATTTGTTGCTCAAAATCATCAACAATGTTAACTACGTAATAGGGAATATTAATTTTAGTGGCTAAAATTTTGGCATCATTCAAGGCATTCTCAAAAGAGCTCTCTCTAATATGTTCATTATCAGATACCTTAAAGGTGACCCCAACAAGGTTGTACCCTTGCTCTTTTAACAAAATTGCAGCCATTGAGCTATCTACACCACCGCTAAGGGCAACTAATATTGTTGGTTTTTTCATGCTAAACCAGGCTGTCTGTTCATCTGCAACAATCTGTGAAATTTACGGATAAAACAAGATTACTTTTTTATTTCAATCGAAATATAAATCTTGTCTTGCGTATAAATCTCCAGTGATTCTGCCGGTTGGTAGCCCTTCTCTTTGATATATTCATTCAAAGCAGGGTATACTTTCATAACCGATGCTATAATTGAAAACGAATTCTTAAAAGGAAACTCAACCACCATGCTGTTGGTTTTGTTCATTTTTTGAATAATATAACCTGCCTTTTCTAATTCAACTCGTCTGATGGTATCCTTATCCAGCAACACACATCCAACCATAAAACGGCATTCATCTTCTGGAACCTGCTCAGGATCATCCCGATAGATGCCAAACCCTTTTTCCAATTCAAGATTTTTACTTATTAAATCATTGTAAATTGAATCCTGATAAATACCGGAATTTTTGTAATTACCAACGTATTCTTTGCCAATAAAGGTATAAGGACCCACTTCCTTCTCAACTATTTCAACTTTTGCAAAAAAGCCCGAGTATGCAGCAAACCCAACTATTGCAATAATTACCACAAGTATGGCAATCAGTATTTTCTTAAACATAATTTTCTAATTTTTTGTTAAACCAAAATTTAAATATACTGACTAATTTGCAAAAAAAGACTATGTGTGTACTACAAATTTTCCCAAAAATTCTTTTTCCGTTTACCACAACCCTTCAAGAATACTTCAAAAGGAAGTTTTACCTTTGAAGGGGTAAGGGTTAAAGAAGAGGAAATTTGAAATGCACCTAAGATTATTGCTTTAAAAATTTGCGTGAAAACTCACCATACCTACTTTTTACTTTAACAATATAAAACCCAGGTTGAAGGGTAGAAATATTAATGACTTTTCTTTCATCAAACAGCGTATAAGGCATTAAGGTTGCTCCCTTTAAATTAAATATGGCAAATGTGGCATCTTCGTACAGTTCAACAAAACTGGCCTCGATTGCAACCTCCGTATCTGCGGGATTTGGATAAAGATTAACTCTGGCATTGCTTGCTGAAGGATTCAGATAGAACTCGAAACTACCACTACCCAACACGTTTTCTTCCGACAATACCACCTGATTATCAGACATCCTGTTTAATGAATAACTTTTAATTCCTGCATTTTCGTTGTATATTTCGAAATAATAACAACCATTTGAAATACAAATACTAGTAGTATATATTCCGGAGGCAGGCAAATCACAATCCTGTGCTACAATACTTCCATCATCGCAGTTCTTAAGATACCAGCAAGCAGATTCGCCATTTCCATCAAGTTCAATGGTCAGGTTAAAGCCTTGCTCCACAACATTTATTTCCAAAGTTTCAGCATCTACAGCATTACATAAGTTACTTACATTTACATCTAAATACCTTTCACCCCACTCATCCCATTGAATTTCAACTTGCTGAGACACATCATCACCAATAACAGTCCCACCGGTAACCTTCCATAAATAATTACCTTCATTTAATACCTGGTGATTTGATTTTAATTCAGGCAAGCAAATATCAGGGTTTCCTTCAATTAAGACTTCCTTAATTAATCGGTATCCAGTTACATCTTTAACAATTGTATCATTGCGCCTAACTTGATCAACACTACCATTCGGTGAAGAAACAAATGCCTTGAAAGTGTGTTCTCCTGAAGGAAAAATAATAGGTTTGAAGATGATTTCTTCGTTTTCATTGGTTCCTAAACTCCCATTCCAAAGCTCAAAGACTCTAGGATTATCATCTATTTGATATGAAACTAAAGCACTTGTCAGATCAACTATTCCATTATTTTCTAAAATTATCGTTGGTGAAATCTCACCTTCTGAACAAAACTCAGATACAGGGTAGTTTATGTTTAAGATAGCAGCATCTAGACCTTCAGTTATTCCATTAGGATCATAACCTTCAAGCTGTTGTACTCCAGAATTTAAAGGGTCAAGCCAGGTTTTTAAATGTTTGCCTGGCTCACTATGGTAGTCCCAACTTAAATCAAACCTGGAATAATAATCGTTAAAGTTAGAACTACAACTTGCATCGCCACCTGTTAAATCGCCAATAATCAAATGGTTTTCATCAAACAAAGGTGAACCAGATGAACCACCTTCGGTGGTTCCTACATCCCACTCAGCAATGTTCCAATGAGAATCTGTTAAATAACCTTCAACATTATTTTTAATGGTTGGAGCGTCATAATCCAAACTAATTTTTTTTATGTCGCCCTGGGGGTGATGAATACAGGTTGTATTTGTTGCAGGAGTCGTTTTTCTGTTCCATCCGGCATAATAAACATTAAACGCAGCCGGTGGAATTTCGCTTAGCTCAACCAGCGTGAAATCAAGGTTACCTCCTGTTGAAACCAGGCTTGATGAAGAAATAGACTGGTTTGAAGGAGGGTTGGAGGAAGCAACACAATCGTTACTTTCATAATTAAAAATAAACAAGGTCGCCTCTGGAGCTCCTTTAGTAGGGATGCAATGCTCAGCTGTAAGAACGTAAGGTTTGGCATAATTAGCCGTATTATTTATTAATGAACCAGTACATAGCCACCCATTTATCACATATTTCATGACTGATCTTTTTTCAACTTGCCAATCATCCCCATCGGGGCAGTTAATGTTTACATTGCAAGAACCTGAAGCTCCAAAATCAGTTTTAAGGCCAAAAGTACCTTTGTAATCATGTACAATTCCTGAAATATTTAACTCACCATAATCAACTTTTGCTAAAGCATTCAGTTCAATTATTATTTCATCACCAACTATTGGCACAGTTGAAAACCATTTATTTTTCTTGTTGTTTTTATCATTAAAAGAACCAATAACAACCTTTTTATCAGACGAATACAAAAATAGCTCAACGCCTTTATTTAGTCGATAATTATTGAATATTAAACTAAGTGAGTAAGCCCCCAATGATTTAATTTTTAACCTCCATATTTTTTTGCCATTGGCTAGGGTTTGCCAGGATCCGGAATTTTCGGGGTTTAAGTTAACATCATGTACTTTTCCATACCTAAAAGGTTTTCCTTTACCTGCTTCCAGGTCTTCTTTTAACATTTTCTGGTAGTCAAAAGCCGGTGTTTTATATTCGGCAATGCTCGTTTTCAGGCTGGTTTGCTCAAACGAGGCAGGTTTGCCTCCGTGGCTTATTTGTGCAATTGTTGAAATCCCAAAAATCAATAATAGTAAAACTGTAAAAGTATATTTCATTATCATTTGTTTTTTTATAAACGCAGTAACTGTAAGTTTATGATTTTTTTCCTTCCAAAAGCTTTTGCAATTCATACAATTCATCTCGTAATCTTGCAGCTTCAATAAAATCCAGATCTTTTGCTGCTTTTTTCATTGCCGACTTGGTTTTTTCTATTGTTTTCTCCAGCGCATCAACATTCATGTACTGTACAACCGGGTCAGCAGCAATATTGGCAACCTTTTCTATTGAATAAGCATTACTTGTTTCTGCTTGCTTCTCTTTTTTCTCAGATAAAATGGAGGTCAACGATCTTTTGATTTGCGTTGGTGTTATGTTGTGTTCTTCGTTGTATTTCAATTGCTTTTCCCGCCTTCTATTTGTCTCATCAATAGTGCGTTGCATTGATCCTGTAACCTTGTCGGCATACATAATAACTTTGCCATTGATGTTTCGCGCAGCTCTGCCTGCTGTTTGGGTAAGTGATTTCTCCGAACGTAAAAAACCTTCTTTATCTGCATCTAATATCGCTACCAAAGAAACTTCTGGCAAATCCAGTCCTTCGCGGAGTAGGTTCACACCAATAAGTACATCAAATAAGCCTTTGCGCAGGTTTTCCATTATTTCAACTCTTTCTAGTGTGTCAACATCAGAATGGATATATCGACAACGAATGTTGATTTTTGTAAAATATTTGGATAATTCTTCAGCCATTCTTTTTGTAAGGGTTGTGACCAATATTCGTTCGTCACGCTGCACACGTGTATTGATCTCTTCTATCAAATCGTCAATCTGGTTTAAACTTGGTCGTACATCAATGGATGGATCAATTAGGCCAGTTGGCCTGATAACTTGTTCGACAATTATTCCTTCACATTTGTTTAACTCATAATCAGCTGGAGTGGCGCTTAAATAAATTGTTTGTCCAGCCAACCCTTCGAATTCTTCAAATTTTAAAGGCCTGTTGTCAATTGCTGCGGGTAGGCGGAAACCATATTCGACCAAATTAGCCTTTCGTGAATGGTCGCCACCAAACATGGCACGAATTTGAGGCAGTGTTACATGGCTTTCGTCAATTATTGTCAGATAATCTTTCGGAAAAAAATCCAACAAACAGAAGGGTCTGGTTCCAGCCTCCCGGCCATCAAAATAACGGGAATAATTTTCAATTCCCGGACAATGCCCCAGTTCTTTAATCATTTCTAAATCGTAAGTAACCCGGTCTTCTATCCGTTTTGCTTCAAGGTGTTTACCAATATCTTTAAAAAACTGAACCTGCTTGAACAAGTCATCCTGAATTTGCCTGATTGCCAACTGCATTCGTTCTTTAGTGGTAATAAAAATATTGGCGGGATAAATAATCGCCTCCTCAACAACCTCAATTCTTTGCCCTGTTAAAGGATCAAAGGATTCTATTTCTTCGATTTCATCCCCCCAAAACACCACTTTAAAAGCATGGTCACCATAGGCAAGGAAAATATCAACCGCTTCGCCTTTTACCCTGAATTTTCCTCTATCAAAACTAATTTCGTTGCGCGAGTATAAACTATCGACGAGCTGGCGCAAAAATGCATTCCTTGTAATTTTTTGCCCTCGCTGAATATGTATTACACTTTGATGAAAATCATCAGGATTGCCAATACCATACAAACATGAAACTGAAGAAACAACAATTACATCCCTTCTCCCGGATAACAATGAAGAAGTTGTACTAAGCCGAAGTTTTTCAATTTCGTCATTAATGGTTAAATCCTTTTCAATGTATGTGTTAGTTACAGGAAGATAGGCCTCTGGTTGATAATAATCATAATACGAAACAAAATATTCCACTGCATTATCCGGAAAAAATTGCTTAAATTCTCCATATAGCTGTGCTGCAAGGGTTTTATTGTGACTAAGGACTAAAACAGGCTTGTTTAATTGTTTTATAACGTTGGCAATAGAAAATGTTTTACCAGAACCTGTGACTCCCTGCAAAATCTGAAACTTTGTACCATCATTTATTCCCTCAACTAATTGTTTTATAGCTTCGGGTTGATCTCCTGTGGGTTTAAAGTCTGAAACAATTTTGTAATCCATTCTATAAAAATAACATTTTTTACAGTAATACAGCTTTGAATTGCTGCTCTAAAAGAACTATACTTTATTATTTAAAACAATTCTTGGGATTATTACTTTTTTAGAATAACAAAAACTGGTAAATGATCACTTACACCACCATAGTAATTTGGTCCACCGTAGGTTTTATTTGGAGTAAGATCGCCAATTTTTACATTATCATAAAGCATCCACCTTTTTGAATAGATTTGACCTCCATCAGTTGATACCTTGTAACCCGATTTTGCATTCAGCAAAGTAGTTGAAACAATAATATTATCCAACATGTTCCAGTTTCCTCTGTAATTGTAAGTACCTCTCCCTAATAAGTCCTTATCATACATTAGGTTATAAAGACTCACATTTTTCTGATTTAGTTGTTTGCCACCTGCTTTTAGAACTTCAAACAGGCTTTTATTTACGGGTTCATCATTAAAATCGCCCATTATTACAATTTTGGCTTTTTTATCTGTTTTTAAAATGCTGTCAACTTTTGCCCTTAAAAGACTTGCAGCGTGAACCCTTTTAGGCTCCGAGGCTTTGAGCCCTTTTCTTCTGGAACTCCAGTGGTTAACAAAAACATATAGCTGTTCGCCATTGGCCAGCTTACCTTTTACAAATAGAATATCCCTGGTAGTGGTTTCAGGTTCAAAATCATATTTTACAGATATTTTTTGATGTTCCTGATATTGAAACTCTGTTTTTCTGTAAATTAAGGCAACATCAATGCCCCTTACATCAGGGCTCTCTTCGTGTACAATTCCATAATTTCCGCTTTTTAAATGTGTGGTCGCAATTAAATCTTCCACCACTTTTTTGTTTTCCACTTCAATTAGCCCAACCAATTCGGGTAATTCATTTTTGTTGATTGATTTAATAACTAGTGCTAAGTCTTTAACTTTCTTTTTATACCTGTCAGTATCCCACTTTTTTTCCGAAGTTGGTGTAAATTCATCATCTACTTTTAACGGGTTGTTGATTGTATCAAACAGATTTTCAACATTGTAGGAAACAATTGTAAAATAGTCGTTATTAATATAATGTTTTGTTTGTGAGTAATTATTTTGAATACCAGAAAATAAAATAACTCCCAATAGAATAATTTGTTTAGTAATTTTCATGTTTTTATTGATTTAAAAGAGTGCTGACAAAAATAAAAGTTTTGCAAAGCTATCATTTATTTTTATAGATAAATTAGTAGTTTTGTATTACTAATTGTTATAAAAAATTAATTATTGTTATGGGAAAAGGAGACAAAAAAACCAGAAGAGGAAAAATTGTAAATGGTAGTTCAGGTGTTACCAGACCAAAAAAGAAGGCAAAATCGACCAAAGAGAAAGAAAAAAAACAAAAATAGTGCTGGATGGCACTATTTTTTTTGGGTCACAGTTCAGAGGGGGCAGAAATATTTATTTTTTCCTTTACAGATTATCAAAAATTTATGCTTAAAATACTAAATCCCCAGAAATTTTGCTTGATCCCAAACTTTCTAGGATTTTTTAAGATTGAATAAAAAAGAAAGGCTGCAAGTTTACTTGCAGCCAGTCCCAAAAATCAATGTTTAACCCTAAAATTAAAATTAACCTAATGTTTAATCACCTTTGCACATAACCCTAAACTTTTTTTAACAACAGGTGTTGTTAACATACTATTTAAAGTATTCAAAAGCTAGTTTTATTCTTGCATTAATCTAAGGCTAAGGTACGATTATTTACTATTTACCACTAACTCTTATTTAAAAAACTTTTAGAAAGGTGGATTATATAGATGGATATTAAATAGTTTGTATGCTAATAATCAGCACCTTAGTATTAAGAAAAAGGTAAAAGCAATTTTATGTCTTCTATTAAAAAAACACTTCCGAATTGGAAAAATCAGGAGAATACTTATCTTTTTCACTTACAGTCGCTCTACTTTGGTCAATTCCCCAATCAATTGATAATTCCTTATCAAACACGTTGATACCTCTTTCAGCATCTTTGTGGTAATAATTATCACATTTATAATTGACGATTGCGGTTTTACTTAAAACAGAAAACCCATGAGCAAATCCTTTTGGTATATAAAATTGTCGTTTATTTTTATCCGACAATTCAATAGCATAATACGAGCCGTAAGTTTGTGAGTCGACTCTTAAATCAAGTGCTACATCTAGAATTTTTCCTGAAACTACCCTTACAAGTTTTGTCTGCGCATAGGGTTCTATTTGAAAATGCAGCCCTCTGACAACTCCATAAGTTGATTTTGATTCATTGTCTTGCACAAATTCAGTTGTCATTCCTGTCTCCTTATACCTTTGCTGATTGTAGCTTTCAAAAAAATAGCCACGTTCATCCTCAAAAACGGATGGTTCAATAATTAAAAGTCCATTAAATCCTGTTTCTATAATTTTCATTTCTCTTAAGTCTTGCTAAAAGTTAATAATCAAAGGTTTTAACCTTTCCCGAGGCCAAATCAAATAAATACTCACCGTATTGATTGTTTTTCATTTGCTCGGCTAGTCTAAGCAATTGTGCTTTATCAATAAATTTTTTAATGTAAGCAATTTCTTCAATGCAAGCTACTTTAAGTCCTTGCCTGTATTCGATTGTGGCTATAAAATTTGAGGCTTTTAGCAAACTTTCATGCGTTCCTGTATCAAGCCATGCCATTCCACGTCCTAGCAATTCAACCTGTAAGCGGCCCTCCTCCAAAAATATCCTGTTTAAGTCGGTAATTTCAAGCTCACCTCTTTTTGAGGGTTTTAGTGATTTCGCTTTTTCAACTACATCATTACTATAAAAATACAAGCCAGTTACGGCGTAATTTGACTTTGGATCAGTAGGTTTTTCCTCAATGCTTAAAACGCTTCCATCATCATCAAATTCAACTACCCCATATCGTTGTGGGTCTTTTACGTAGTAACCAAAAACCAGGGCACCGTCATTAATTTGTCCTGCCCGAATTAATGTTTTTTGTAAACTGTATCCAAAATAGATGTTATCGCCCAAAATCAAACAAACTGAATCATTACCGATAAATTCTTCCCCTATTATAAATGCCTGAGCCAGTCCGTCAGGCGTGGGTTGAACAGCGTATTCAAGTTTTAGCCCAAGCTGTTTTCCATCACCTAAGAGGTTTTCGTATAAAGCGATATCATGTGGGGTTGATATTATTAGTACTTCTCTAATGCCAGCCAGCATGAGGGTTGACAAAGGGTAATAGATCATTGGTTTATCGTAAACCGGAATTATTTGTTTTGAGATGCTTTTTGTTATTGGATACAACCTGGTACCCGAGCCACCAGCTAATATTATACCTTTCATGCTATAATTTTGTTTTAAAATACTCAATTGTTTTTAATAAACCATCTTTCAGTTGAATTTTTGGCTCCCATCCACCAAGTTTTTCTTTTGCCAGTGTGATATCTGGCTGCCGCTGAGTTGGGTCATCCTGTGGTAAAGGCAAAAATATTAGTTTTGATTTTGAACCTATAAGCTCAATTACTTTTTCTGCCAATTCAAGGATTGTAAATTCATTAGGGTTACCAATATTTACCGGCCCATAAAAATCTTCAGGTGTCCCCATCATTCTTACCATCCCCTCTACAAGATCATCAACATACTGAAAACTACGAGTTTGGCTGCCATCACCGTAAATAGTAATATCCTCATTGCGCAAAGCTTGCATAATAAAGTTCGAAACAACTCTTCCATCACTAGGATGCATATTAGGGCCATAAGTGTTAAAAATCCTAATTATTTTTATACGGGCATTGGTTTGATCAAGGTAATTCATAAAAAGGGTTTCAGCACATCTTTTGCCTTCATCATAACAAGCTCTGGGGCCCAAAGTATTTACATTTCCCCAATAAGATTCTGGCTGAGGATGCACCTCCGGATCTCCATAAATCTCGCTGGTTGAGGCCTGAAGTATTTTAGCTTGTTTTCTTTTTGCCAGGCCAAGCATGTTAATTGCTCCCATTACCGATGTTTTTATGGTTTTGATACCATTTATCTGGTAATGGATGGGTGAGGCCGGACAAGCTAAATTGTAAATTTCATCTACTTCGGCGTAAAAAGGCATCGTAACATCATGCCTTACAACTTCAAAATATTTATTATTCATTAAATGAATAATATTTGTTTTTGAACCGGTGAAATAGTTATCAAGTGATATTACTTCATTACCATCGTTTAATAGTCGCTCACACAAATGCGAGCCAATAAAGCCAGCTCCGCCAGTAACCAGTATTCGTTTCATGCTTTCTGTTTATTTTTCAAAGATAATTGCTTTTTCTGAAGCGTGAAAATTTATAAACATAGGATATGTGTTAAAAACAAAATGCCTTGGCAACAAACTAACCAAGGCATTCATTTTTAGCTAATAAATTTTGCTAATCCACTGTTGGACGACCAACACTATAATAAGTAAATCCGTTTTCTTTCATTTCTGCAGGTTCGTAGATATTACGTCCATCAAAAATCAAGTTTTCTTTTAATAATCTGGCTATTAGTTCATAATTCAACACCCTAAACTCATTCCATTCTGTTATCAACAATAGGGCATCTGCATCTAACAAAGCATCGTACTGGTCTTGTGCAAAATATACTTTATCACCAACCTTTCTTTCTGCCTCCTCTATAGCCACAGGATCATAAGCCCTAACATTTGCACCAGCCTCAACAAGCTTATCAATTAATACCAACGAGGGTGCTTCGCGCATATCATCAGTGTTAGGTTTAAAAGACAAGCCCCAAAAGGCAAACGTTTTGCCCTTTAAATTACCATTATAGTGGTTTTTTATTTTTTCAAATAAAACTGTCTTTTGATAGTTGTTTACATTTTCAACCGCCTTTAGAATTTGAAGTTGGTAATTATTTTCATCGGATGTTTTTATCAACGCTTTAACATCTTTAGGAAAGCAAGAACCACCATAACCAATTCCGGCATAAATAAATTTAGAGCCAATTCTTGAATCTGAACCAATTCCTTTTCGTACCATGTTAATGTCTGCTCCTACAATTTCACAAAGGTTAGCAATGTCATTCATAAAACTAATCTTTGTTGCTAACATCGAATTGGCTGCGTATTTTGTCAATTCAGCAGAGGGAATATCCATGAATAAAATTGGATGACCATTTAACAGGAATGGTTTGTATAATCGCTGCATGATTTTCTCTGCTCTTTCTGATTCAACTCCTATTACAATCCTGTCGGGTTTTAAAAAATCATCTATGGCATCACCTTCTTTTAAAAATTCCGGATTTGAAGCTACATCAAATGGTATATCTACTCCTCTTTTATCCAATTCTTCCTGAATTGCTGCTTTTACTTTTTTAGCTGTGCCAATAGGTACAGTACTTTTTGTAACCATTACAAGGTAATCAGTCATATTCTGACCAACTTCACGCGCTACTGCCAAAACATACTTTAAGTCAGCACTTCCATCTTCATCAGGCGGAGTACCCACTGCACTAAAAACCACCTCACAACTATTAAGGCTTTCTTTTAAACTTGTAGAAAAATGCAACCTGCCTTTATCTACATTTCTTTCAACCATGGTTTCCAGTCCTGGCTCATAAATTGGTACTACTCCATTGTTGAGGCCTTCAATCTTTTCTTTATCAATATCAATGCAAGTTACATCAATTCCTGTTTCTGCAAAACATGTTCCGGATACCAAACCCACGTACCCTGTTCCAACAACTGCTATTTTCATTTGTTTTTTATTTATTGCTAACAATCAAAAGATTGTTAATACAATGTTATTTTTATGGTAATTTTAACTATTTACACTTTAATAAACTTCTATTTTTTTTAATTTCTTTGTTTGGAATGGTAAAAATAGAAAAAAAACTGATGTATAAAGATGACTTTTGTTCAATTACATTAGTTAATTAAAAGTATTGCTGAATGAATGATTTTGATTGACAAGAGCTCTAAACTAAGTAGGGCTCACTGAAAAATAAAATTAAACATTTACATAAAAGAAGTTGTAAAAAAGTGCAAAGGTTTTAAAAAAAATAGTAATTTTTCCTTGCATTAACTTTACCTTCAAGTAGCAAAAAACTAATGATTATAATGTTAGCCAGAGGCACATCATCTACTTCATTAGCTTCAGCTCGAAGTATTCATATACATCTTCGCTTTGTTAACTTGTAGCTAATGTACCTCTGACTTTTTCAGCAGGCCCAAAGTAGCATGAAGAAATTGTTAACAAGGTATATTTTAAGCAAAAATTGTATCTTTATAAATAATTTAATGAAAAACCAATAGTGAAAATGAAAGATTACGAAAAAGGTCAAAAGAATTATAATCGGTATTTAGATAAAGAGGTGAAACCTGAAAAATCTATTTTACCTTTTGCTATTTTCCTTGTTGTTCTTTTTTTAATTTCCTATCTTTTTTTTAATAATTATTTTTTTGCCTAAGCTTTTAGATTGATAAAATGAGAAAAATTTGGATATTATTTTTTCTGACACCTTTTCTTTTGCTGCTGCCTAATAATGGAACTGCTCAGAAAAAAAATAAAGATATATTATTTAAAATAATACAAACATCGGATGTGCATGGTGCAATTTTTCCCTATAATTTCACCTATGACAATATGAATGATTACTCGCTGGCCAATGTTCACACGTTTGTTAAAAACGAAAGAGTAAAAAAGGAACAGGAAGTTATTTTATTAGATAATGGAGACATTTTACAGGGAGATCCTATTGTTTATTATTCGAATTTTGAGGAAACAAACAAAAAACATGTTTGTGCGGCTGTTATGAATTACATGAAATATGATGCTGCAACCATTGGCAACCACGATATTGAAGCAGGACACAGTGTTTATGACAAATTAATTACTGAGTATGATTTCCCATGGCTTGCGGCTAATGTTTTGAACACCAATACGAACAAACCTTATTTCAAACCCTATCACATAGTGAATAGGCAAGGGGTGAAGATTGCCATTCTTGGACTTATAACCCCAGCAATACCAAACTGGCTGCCTGAAAATATATGGTCAGGGATGAGATTTGATGACATGATAGAATCCGCTCAGAAATGGGTGAAATATATAAGGGAAAAAGAGCAGCCCGACCTTTTAATAGGTCTTTTTCATGCAGGAATAGACTATACTTACAATAAGCAGACTGCGGAAACCTACAAAAATGAAAATGCATCTAAACTTGTTGCCATAAAAGTACCAGGGTTTGATATAGTAATGGGCGGGCATGATCATAGCGTTTATAACACTGTAGTTGAAAATATAAAGGGCAAAAAGGTTCTGTTACTTGACCCTGGCAGCAGGGCTAAGAAAGTTGCTGTGGCTAATATTCTCTTTAAATGGGACAAGTTGAAAAAAGAATATGTTAAAGAAATTTCCGGGGAAATTATTGAAACCAAGAACTTTGAGGCTGATAGTTTGTTTTTGGAAGCTTTTGCTCCATATTATAACAACACCTATAAATACGTAAATAGAGTTATTGGCAGTAGTAAAAATGATATTAATGCACAAAACGCCTTATTTGGCAACTCCGAATTTGTTGATTTTATTCATCAAGTGCAGTTGGATGTCGGAAAGGCTGATATTTCTTTTACAAGCCCGCTAAGCTACAAGTTTACTATAAAAAAAGGAGAAATTACTGTAAAAGAAATGTTCAAGTTATACAGGTATGAAAACCTTTTATATACTATGAAACTGAGCGGTAAAGAAATAAAAGATTTCCTTGAGTATTCGGCTGATTTATGGTTTAACCAAATGAAAACGGATAAAGATCCATTGCTTAAATATTCAAAAGATGAGAATGGGAAAATTAGACTTACCAATCCATACTACAACTACTCATCAGCAGCTGGGATAAAATACACTATTGATGTATCAAAGCCTTATGGTGAAAAAATAACCATTGATGGTTTAGAAAATGGAGGTGAATTTGAACTGAATAAATCATACAAGGTGGCTATTAACTCATACAGAGGAAATGGGGGTGGTGGCCATTTAACCAAAGGTGCGAATATTGAAAAAGATGAAATTAAGAAAAGAATTATTTTCTCAACTGAAAAAGATTTAAGGTACTACATTATAAAGTATATAGAAAGAAATAAGGTTATTGAACCAAAAAAAAGGAACAACTGGAATATTGTGCCTGAAAACTGGTGGATAAAAGCAAAAAAAAGAGACTATAGCCTCTTTTTCCGTAATTCAAAATAGTAAATCTGTATTTTATTCTTCTTCAGTAGCAATTAATTCGAAAGGAACATCTATTAAATCATCGTATTCTTCACCAGCTTCTTCTAAAGCTTCATCATCTTCGGGGTATATCCACTTGATTAGCACTTCTTTACCTGCTTCGTATACTGCTTCGAGTTTTTGCATAATAATAAACAATACCTTTGATGATGCAGTGTTGTAATATTGCAGGCGAAATTCAAAAACTGTCTTATCTAGTGCATGATCTTTATATTCATCTAACCAATCCATCATAGGTTGATAAAACTCAACAACATTTTCCGGACATGATTTTCCATAAAGTTCAAAAATTCCGTTATCAATATCTAATGTAATTCCAGGCTTTAATCCTTGTGGTCCGTATTTAATGATCTTCATTGTAATTCTTTTAGTTACTAGTCAGAAATTAATCATCAACATCATATAACAAACAAAGTTCCAAAAAAAACTTTTGTCAAAAATTATTTTCTGTAATACAAATATAGTCAATACAAAACGCCAAAACAATCGTAAAATTATTTTTTTGATTAAATAATGAAAAGTGGCATCCTTTTACACCTTTTTCAAAGTAAAAAAGAAAGAACTTCCTTTCCCGAGCTCGCTCTCTACCCATATTTTTCCACCATTTTTTTCAACAAACTCATTGCATAATATCAGGCCAAGTCCTGAGCCTTTCCCCTTAGCATTGTTGATTGTTGATTTTGATAGGCCTCTAAAAATGGTTTCTATGTTTTCACTAGGAATGCCAATGCCTCGATCTTTCACTTCAACCAGGTATTTTTCGTCCTGCTCTTTAACATTTACTGATATTTCCGAGTCTTCTTCAGAAAATTTTATGGCATTGTTAAGCAGGTTTCGGATGATGCTGTTAAGCATATTTTCATCAGCCAACACACGAAAATCGCCATTAAAATTCTTCTTAAGTGCAATACTTTTCTTTTCGGCATTTATTTTCAGTAAATCGATATTGTTTTGAACCAACTCTCCTAAATCAATATCTACCTGGTTAAATTTAATTTTTTGCGTTTGCGAAAGTGCCCAATGGAGCAGGTTTTCAAGCAAATCGTACAACCTTTTGGCACCATGTCTGATTTCTTTAATGAAATCACGCCGTTCTTTTTCTTCCAAACCATCGTAATCCTCGTCAAGTAACTCAGTAAGAGCTAATAAGGGGTTGAACGGATTTCGTAAATCATGAGCAATAATTGAAAAGAATTTGTCTTTTGTTTCGTTCAATAGCTTCAAATTTTTCTCTGATTCAACTAGCTTTAGATTTGCTTCTTCAAGTTGTTTGTTTTTATAGGCTAAAATTTTATTGGTTTTTAATTTTACAAGAAAGCTATATATTGAAATAATAATTAACAATATTACAACTCCTAAAATAAAAAAGAAACCCACACTATAATAAAAAGGTGGCTTAACAATAATATTAAGAGCAATTCCTTCATTATTAAATATTTTATCGTTATTGGTTCCCCTTATTCTCAATGTATATTTACCTGGGTCAAGATTGGTAATCATTATCGATCGTTTGTTGCCATAATCAATCCAGTCACTGTTTATGCCTTCTATTTTATATTGGTAAATATTTTCTTTCGGCTCCGTAAAATCTAATGAAGCAAATTCAATTGAGAAAATGTTTTTATTGTAGTCCAAAATAATTTCACTTTTCTCGGAATTGTACTTTGAAATGAACAAATCTTTACTTAACCATTTATCATCTTCGAGCAATGCAAAACTGGTGATAACTATTTCAGGGACAAAGGAATTGTCTTTAATTTCATCTGGATGAAAGTAGATTAACCCAGAATTTGTGCCAAAATACATCCAGCCCCTGCTATCCCGATATGCAGCCCCCCAGTTAAAGCCATCGTTTAAAAGTCCATCTGAAATGGTGTAATTAGTAAATTTCTCAGTAATTGGGTCAAACTTTGAAAGTCCTTTTGTTGTACTAATCCACAAAAAACCCGAGTAATCTTCTAGAATTGCCATCACTTCGTTGTTTGCAAGCCCATCAGATTTATGGTATCTGGTAAATGAATTGCCATCTTGGTTTAGTTTGTTTAACCCTCCGCCAGAGGTCCCTACCCACAAGTTTCCTAAGTGATCTTCAAATATAGTATGTATGTTATTGCTTCCGAGCGACTTTACATCATTATAGTCACTTTTGTAATGTTTAATATTAAAATTTCGCAAGTCAATTCTATTAAGACCTTTTGAATAGGTACCAACCCATAAAAATCCCTTATAATCCTGGTACAAAGCAGTCACATAATTCTCACTAATTGAATTAGAATCTGAAAAGCTTTTTTTGTAAGTAATAAAATAGGGCTTATCAGTAGCAGAAGTGTCTATCATTTTACTTAAGCCATCTCTTGTACCTATCCATAGAAACCCTTCTTTATCTATTAGCAGGGTGTTTACCTGGTTATTTGAAATACCCGAAGAATCTCCTGTATTATTAAAATTCTTTACAATGTACTTACCATCAACCAGTTCGATTAAATCAAGTCCACTGGTATGCATCCCAAGCCATATTTTCCCAGGTGAATAATTAGCGGCCCAAACCTGATCATCAGACAACAGCGTTTTTTTGTTAAATTCATTATTGAAACAATTCACTGTAAGGTCGCCAAGTTTATAGGCGCAAACTCCACCACCATCCGTTCCAAGCCAGATATTTCCGGTTGTATCTGCAACAATTGCAGAAACACTTGGGTGCGATAGACTCATTGGTTTATTGGGGACATATGCAAGACTATAAAACTTTTTTCTTTTTAAATCGAGTTTATTTACCCCACCGCCTTTTGTGCCAATCCATAGCACTTTGGATCGGTCTTCGTAAAGGCTCCATATTCTGCTACTACTAATACTAAAAGGGTTGGTAATGTCAAATATGTGATTTTTAAATGCATCTTTTTCTTTCACATATCGGCTGAGCCCATTTTCAGTACCTATCCAAATATTTTTTTCAGAATCTTCAAAAATCACATTAACTATATCATCACTCAAGCTTGAAGAAATAGCAATGTTATATTTGTAATGTTTTAGCTTGTTGGTTTCAAGATTTAGGGTAAACAAACCATCTGTAGTCCCTATCCATAACAACCCACCACTATCAATCAATAATGTTTTGATAGTCAGCTGCTTTCTTTGATCAAAACTTTCATATCCAAGTACTATGTGTTTGAATATTTCCGTTCTGGTGTCAAAAAAATCAAGACTGTTGTTAGTGCCTAACCATAAGTTATTATTTTTGTCAACTACAATAGCATTCACATCGTTTGATGAAATTGAAGAAGCATCTTCTCTGTTATGTAAATACTGTGTAAATAAATAGGTCTTTAAATTTAATTTATTTAAACCACCTCCTGAAGTAGCAATCCATATATTCCCATTTTCATCTTTAGCCAGGCCTCTTATATGATTACTGCTCAAAGTTTTAGTGCTTTGCTCATTATGAACAAAATGAGTAAATCTATTATTTAACGGATTAAACCTGCTAAGACCTTTGTTGTAGGTACCAAACCATAAATAGCCGTCATTGTCTTCCATAATTTCCCCAAAATTACTCGACAATAGAGAGTTGGAATTATAAGGCTCGTGATAAAATTGCTTGAAATTATATCCATCATATCTGTTAAGGCCATCCTGGGTTGCAAACCACATAAAACCAAACCTGTCCTGTATAATTGAATAAACATTATCATGCGATAAGCCATCGTTCCTTGTTAGCCTGCCAAAACGGGCATCATCCTGGGCTGCCATATAGTTGTTGACTAGCAAGCCAAGAAATAATAGTACACTTAATATTTTGAACATTCTACCCATTTTATTTTGTCTATCAAACCTTTAACCCCATAAGTAATATGTCATCCACTTGTTTTTCATGCCCTTTCCATTGGTTGAAGGTATTGATTATTTCTAATCTTTGTTCTTCCATATTTTTATCAGAGACACTGAACAGCAATTGCTTAAACCTGCTATACAAGAACTTTAACCGCTTAGGTCCGCCAAACTGATCTGCCAGTCCATCAGAAAACATGTATAACATATCTCCTTTTTTTAGTTCAAGTGTTTTTAAATTATAGGGCTTTCTGGCCTTATGCGAAACACCAATCGGGTTTCTATCAGCCTTTAATTCTATAAGTATTTTTTTCTCATTTTTATGCAATAAAGCACCATTTCCATCATGTAAGCTTTCTAATTTGGCAAATTCACTCTCAGAACCTAGTTCCCTAATCAAATAGACCGAATTGTATGCTCCAGCATACTCAAGTACCATTTTTTTATAATCCAAAACACAAACAGCTAAATCAATTCCATCTTTTGGTTTTCCAACTTCATTGGTTTGGTGAAGCGAGCTGACAACATTGTCCTTTAAATTATCAAGCACATTTGCAGGGTTTGTGATGTTCTTTTTCAGAATAATTTCGTTCAATAAAGTAACGCCCAGCATACTCATAAATGCACCAGGAACTCCATGTCCTGTTGAATCTGCCGCCACCACAATTGTTTTGTCAACTTTTTTGTTTGAAATTTTATTTGCCCAGTAAAAATCACCACTCACAATATCCCTAGGTTTGTAAAATATAAAATGTTCATTCAAAATTTCGTTCAATTGATTTAATGGCGGCAAAATAGCTGATTGAATATTTCCTGCGTATTCAATACTGTCTGTAATAGCTTTTTTTTGCAAAATAATCAAATCTCTTTGTTCTATTACATAATCACGTTGTCGCTCAATTTCATCCCGTTGACTTTCTACTTCATCCCTTTGTGCTTCAATCTCCTCTTTTTGTGCCTGAATTTCAGCGGTGCGTTGTTTCACTTTTTGCTCCAGCTCAGCATTCATTTTATCTATATGCGAAACATATTCATGTAGCTTAGAGGTCATAATATTATAGTTCTCAGATAATTCCCCTATCTCATCGTTTGTTCTTACAACGGTGTAGTTCTCCAATTGTCCGCCGGTAGTTTTTTGCATATTTCTTAACAATTCTTTTACCGGATGAATAATGTCAGAGTTGGTCCATCGTACAAACAATATAAGGTAAATAATGGTAACGAAAATGCCGGCCCCAATACCAAAAAACATCAAAATTGTATCAACAACATTTATGTATTTGGGATTGTTGTTTTCAATAAATGATTGCTTGTCTGCATCATCAAACATTACCGAATATTCACCAAAAACGACTTTTGATTCTCCAATAGTTGGTTCATACAATCCAACATCCGACAATGAAGTAAGGCTCATAAATAAATAGGCAACTACAATTAAAAGAGGCAAAAGTGTGGTAAGAAAACTAGAAAAAACCAAACGGTGTTTTATTTTTCCATTTTTAAACCTGAATATTTTTTTTCGTAATTCATCAGCAGAAAAAATATGCTGAATATATTTTAGCTGCATGTTATGTTTTTGCCATGTATACGTAAATGCAATGGTTAAAATGCTGGATAATAGGAATATATACCAATATTTTAAAACCATTTCACGTCTGAATTCTTCCTTAAATACATCGCTTATAAATAACTGATCGATGAGATTAAAGTTCTGAACAATAAATGGAATAGCAACTATTCCTGCCACAATAGTTGGATTGTATAGTATTGTTTTTCGGCAAAATTGTTGAATATTCTTTGGGATGTTTCTTTTTTTTCGTTTGCGACGAAAATAGATTTTGTAGGGTAAAGAATAGAAAAAGGTAATAGCAAGGGAAATTAGCAACATGTTAAAAAACAATGATTCTCCCTGTGAAAAATAGCCGTCATTATTAGTTTTACTTAAATCAATTTTAAGATTCTCTGCATCTTTAACTAAGGAATCTTCCACTATCTTTTCGGCTTGATGTATTAAAGAATCAAGCCTCTTAGCGCTATCTTGCTCAAAATCTATTTCTTCGGCTAATTTTATTAGGCTGTCTTTTTGCTCTTCAAACTTTTCAGCAACTTTAGCCAAACTATCCCTTGATTCCTTTTTTATGAAATTTAGCTGCTTAACATCTAATAATTTTGGCGAATAGCTAATATAGA
>JBNKJW010000157.1:0-12542 GCA_050291445.1 Bacteroidales bacterium
AATAACATCGAAATAAAAATATCAAGACGAAGAAAATATAAGTTTAAACAATATATGGCGAATAGATAGCCGCTAAAAAATTCTAATCAGGTACCAAAATTAGAAAAGTGAAAAGGGTGATGCCACTATAAATGCAACCCAAACTATTAAAATACTAAAAAATGAAAAATTTAAAAGTTTTAACTGTTGGATTACTTATGTTTTTTGCTCTTGGAATTGGAACAAGCTATGCTTCAGTAAACCCTGTAGAAAAAAGTGATACAGGCAAAGAAAAAATATCATTTGAAATTTTAACAAATAATATTTCTTTTATTTTAGACAGTTCCAAAAGCTTATCGAATTCAGAAGCAGACATCAAATTAGACAGCTTCAAAAGCTTATCGAATCCAGAAGTAGACATCAAAATGGATTATGGCATTTTATGTAGGATGACTGTTTCTGGCACAACAGACAGTGGAATAAAATTCAAAATTTCTGGAAGTTGTAGAAAAGTACGTAAAGCCTTGGCTGAACTACTTTAAATAAGAAGGAGCAGTAGTTTTAAGCTACTGTTCTTTTTCTAAATTAAAAACATCTAAATATGAAAAGCTTTATTTCTTTTTTAATAATAATTTCAGGTTTTGCAAACAATCTGTCTTCTCAAAAAATATATGGCATTGTTAATTATAAGATTAAACTTGGAGAAGATAATCTTTTTTTTGATGCAAAACTCAAATTCAACAGTAAAAAATCATGTTTTGTTTATAAACAAAGAAACATTTCTAAGTGGAAAATAAACAAAGGTAGTACTGAAAACGATGACACTGAGCTTATTTCTCAAAAAGTTTATACTGATACTATTGGTCACATTGTTATCAAAGAACTACACCAACCCTTTTTACTTATAAGGGATTTTTGTAAAGAAAACCAACCTGTAATCTATAAAGACTCAGTTAAAATTAACTGGGAAATTACGGATAGCACGAAAGAAATAGAAGGGGTAAAGTGTATGCTTGCTACTGCCAAGTTTAGGGGAAGAAACTATCATGCTTGGTTTGCTCTTTCAATACCATTGCCTTTTGGTCCATGGAAATTTGGTGGACTGCCAGGTATGATTGTTGAAATTCAAGATGATAAAAAGGAAGTATTGATTAAGCTACAATCAATATCTTTAAATAGCAAATCAAAGGATAAGCTAGACATAAGTGAAAATCTTCCTGGAAAGAAAACTTCTTTAAATAAAATATGCAAATGTAAAGATAAAGAATGGGAAAAAATGATTGAAAAAGAAGCCGCCTTTTTTGCCAAAATGAATGCAGAATACCCTGATTTTGAGATAGAAACAGACATCCCAGACAGAAGGCCTGCCACCGAACTAAATCTTGGTGAATAAACCCTTTTTTAATTAAATCAGATATGAAAAAACTCTTTTTATTATCCCTTTTTATTGCCTTTACAATATACGGCAACTCTCAACAAAACCAACAGGAGTTCAGAGGAGTAGCTGAATATTCAATAAAAATGGCTAAAGACAGTTACTTTTTCGATAGTGAATTGGTTTTTACCAGTAAAAAATCATCTTTTGTTTACAAAAAAAATAAGAAGACAAAATGGTTTAGAGAAGATGAAAACGGATTTAATTTTCAGAAAATTTACACAGATAGTTTAGGATACCAGGTTTTTATTGATTTAATGACCAAAGAATCACAGGTAAGGGAATTTTGCCGGCAGGAACAACCATTTATTTACAAGGATAAAATAAACATAGCCTGGAAACTTGAGGATAAACAAAAGGAAATAGGGGGATTAAAATGTTCAAAAGCAACAGCCAATTTTAGGGGCAGGAATTATATAGCATGGTATGCCCCTGAGGTTCCTACTAGCGCTGGCCCTTGGAAATTCAATGGTTTGCCTGGCTTAATTGTCTCTGTAAAAGATGAAACAGGAGAAGTTTCCTTATCGTTGGTATCCTTAAAAATGGGGGTAGATACCAGTTTTCCCAAACTTGCTTCAGGAACTGAAATATCCCTATCTGGTTTCCTTATGAATATGAACGAAGCTTACCAGGAAGAATGGGAAAAGAATGATGCCATCATTAACCAATTGCAGGCTGAATCTCCTGATATTGAAATTATGAACAACATGCCAGAAAAAAGAGTAGCCACAGAAATTGAATTTGAATGAGAATAATTTTTATTGCTTTGTTTTCCTGCTTTTTTACGATGGCCAGGTCGCAGGAAGTAAATAATACCAAACGTATGCTTGAAGGGGATATTTATTCCAAACATCAAGTAGTTGAGGTGGCGAGTGTTTATGTGAAAACTGCTAATCAAAAAATACTTGGCTATGCATTTTCTGATGAAAAGGGGCATTACAGGCTGGAATTTTCAACAACAGAAGACAGTGTAACCATTCATATTTCGAGCCTGGGTTATATTGCCCGTACATTGAAAATAGCTGCTGATACTAAGTACTTGAGAACAGAACTTACAGTATCAAAGCAAACAGAGTTTAAGGAGATTGTTGTAAACGCCGATAAAGAAGCAATTATTGAACGGGGCGATACCGTTTCTTATGCAGTAAGTGCCTTTTCGGATGGCACCGAGGTAAATGCGGAAGAAATACTGGCTAAACTACCAGGAGTTAGTGTTGATGAAAAATCGGGAAAAATAAAATACCAGGGCAAAGAAATAAAAAAAATAATGCTTGATGGCGATGATCTTACCGAGGATAATTACAAGGTACTAAGCAAAAACTTGTCAGCAGAATGGCTTGAAGAGGTAGATATTTTAAAGCATTTTACTGGTAGCAGGTTGTACCATGGCATTAAACAATCTGAAGATGTTGCCATTAATATAAAATTAAAAGAAAATGCCAAAGCCCCGTTATTTGGCTCCGTTGAAGCTGGTGGGGGTGCTGCTGAGAAATTTGACAAGTACCTGGCAAGGACAGAACTGTTATCTTACATGAAAAAAGTGAAACTTTATGCCCATGCCGAATCCAGCAACACAGGAATTGATGTTGAAGCTTATGATTTGGAAACATTTGCGAGCAGCCAACTAAAATACAAGGGGTTTATTTTGTCAACTCCATTTTTAGATGATCAATTAAATCCTCCAATGTTTTTTAAAGAAGAATTTTTTACTTTCAATCAGGGGCATTTTTTTTCAAATAGTCTGATATACAAGCCTTCTGGCAAAACATCTGTAAAATCAATCACATCAATATTTAGCAATAACCAGGATTATAATTACTCCAGTTTTTTATCTTATTTGTTTTCAGAGAATGAAGCCATGTCCTTAACCGAACAACAAATGCAGGGACAAACTGAGCTCAATTTATTTCAGGATATTAAGGTGGAACACAAACTGTCAGAGTACCAGGATATTATTGCACGAATTCAATTTAAGAAAAAAAAGAATGAGCTGAATACGCAAAATTATGCTGACTCTTTAGATGATATCCACTCCTATTCAACTACAGATAACACTGAACTTTTTGGTACTTTATCGCACATTAGAAAGTTTAATGACAATTGGGTATTAACTTCCGAAGCTGAAATGGGTATTGAAAACCTTAAAGAAAATTATTTATTTGATTTTATTGAGCAAGGACAACAAAATCAAAACAACCTGCAAAGAGCCTCCCAGGAATATTCCAATTTGGGCATCTCATCAGAGTTAAATGGAAGGGTTTTTAATCATTTTTTCGGAAAGTTTTCTGTTGGGTGGGCCAGAACCAATACCAACATTGCCCTTTTATCCCCTAATTTCGAACAAGAAGGCTATTCCCCGGAAATGAGTTATCTAATTGATAATTTAAATGGTGAAATGGTATTGGAAACAAAAATAAAAGCATTTAGGTTTTCGGCCGGGGGACGAATTAGAAATGCATTTATAACTCACAATGATAAAAAAGATTCAAAAATCTTTTTTGAGCCAACCGTTTCTTCAGTTTTTGAAAAAAGGTTTGCTGATTTGCTTAAAATAAAGGCAAAAGCCTTATACACAATCGATTACTCTTTTATTGAACCTTACCAATTATCCGAAATTCCATTGTTAACAAACTACCGATCTGTTTTATCATTCAAAACAAGCCCCTTTGAACCCACCCGGCAGGATATTGCTACTGCTTCATTTGAAGTAAGCGAGTACAAAAAAACCAATATCACAGTCAATGCAAAGTGGATATATATTGCTGCTGATAATATTTTAGTTAGTAATATTACATATCCATTAAACCGGGAGTATAATCAACAGGTTCAGGGAGGTGCTTCTACTGAATTTGTTTCAATTTATCAGCTGGGTAAATATTTCAGGATAATAAAATCCAGTATAAAATTATCTTACAGTTTAAATGTTGTAAACAATCCGTTGGTTGTAAATGATTACACTTCAGATAATGAAACCCAAATGTCTGAATTTCACGTAACTTCTGGAACTTCGTTGTTGAACCGTAAAGCTAACTTAAGCCTGGCATTTTATTATTACAATGTTTCAAATACATGGGATAAACAGAAAAACAACTTCATGTATAAGCGCTATTTTGCGAAACTCAGGTTAACTCCTATAAAAAATGTTTCATTTGCAACAGATTTCAATGCACTGGAGTTTGAAAATTCGGATGATTTTATCTACCTATTAAATTCTGTCTTAGAAATTAACACAAAGAAAAAGAAGTTTTCATTCATGGTTCAATGCAACAATATCCTAAACAAAGAAACTGTAAGATTAACTAGTTTGACACCTCTTTTTTATTCTTCTACTACGTATCCTCTCCAAAAAAGGATGATTATTGGAACTATCAAGTATAAGTTTTAATCATTTGTTATACCAATTACTAACAGTGGTTTGCTATAACAAGAAAAAACGCAAGTTGGCCCCTAACTAATAATGAAATCATAGCTACTTTCAATGGTGAACCAAAAACCTGATTGTGTCCGCAGGACCTGTCAGTGTTTAAAGTAGGGCTCGCTGAAAAACGCCTAAGCCTGTTAAAATTAAATATTTATACCGAATGGTTAGCATGTAACGGAAATTAAAATTCCCTAACATGCTAATCCTTCGGTATTATTCCCTTTGGTCATGAGAACGTTCACTTCGTTCTCTAAGTTACACCAAAACCTTTTTTCCTATCTTGATAACGGTCTGGTGTTGCATGAAAAAAGTTATGAAAAAGTGCAAAGAGTTTTAAAAAAACAGTAATTTTTCCTTGCATCAACTTTATCTTCAAATAACAAAAAACTAATGATTATTATGCTAGCCAGAGGCACATCATCTACTTCATTAGCTTCAGCTCGAAGTATTCTTATACATCTTCGCTTCGCTAAGTTGTAGCTAATGCACCTCTGACTTTTTCAGCAGGCCTTAAGTAACCAAAGGGAACATTTATTCAGAACTTACAAATGTATGCACTGCCACCTATTCAGGGCACATACTGCGTATAACAGCAACAGCAGTCTTGGTGCTTGCCAAAGTCTCTATTGTTTTTTATTTGCTATATTTCTAAAGAGGAATACTGGTTGTATAAAATCAGCTACCGCCATTATACAAACCGTTGTGCTTTATTCTGATGCGCAAACTGCTTATTAAGTTAAATGACAATGATATATCACTTAATATTTGATATATTTTTTGTGGTCTATATGCCTTTTAATTTAACTTTTTTTCATAACTTAATGGTGAAAACAATCTAAATTATGAAAAAAAGAGATTTGTTACAACTTTCAATGATAGGTGTGATAGGTTTAACCTTTTCTTACATTTCCTTTTTCATTCTTCAAAATAATAATTTATTAATCATAATTTCACAATTCTTTATTTGGATTATTACATTTTTGGTAATAATCCGATTTATTCGTGAAAAGATTTATTGGTTTGAACAGATTTTGGATCATATGCCATCACCAATTTCTGTGACTGATTTAAATATGAAATGGACATTTATTAATAAGCCTGTTGAGGATTTTCTTAAACTAAAACGGAAAAAGGTTTTAGGAAAGCATTGCTCTAACTGGGGGCAAAAATTTGTAATACAGAAAAGTGTGGAATTACTTGCTTAAGGAATGGAAATCCTAAAACGGATTTTGAGCAGCTTGGGGGTAATTTTAATGTAGATACCAAATATTTGTATTCTTTAAGAGGAGGAAAAATTGGACATATCGGAGTGGTTTCGGAAGTTACAGAGAAAATAAAACTTGGGAAAATTTTAGACAAAATTCGTACAGACATAGGTATAATGACTGAAAAGTTAATAAATGCCAGTAGTTCACAAGCCTCAGCAATTGAAGAAATATCCGCATCCATTGAAGAAATGACAGCAACAATTCAACAAAATTCAGAAAACTCTGGTCAGACAGAAACTAAGGCAAAAAAAGTTGCCATTGATGCAGAAAAAAGTGCAATAGCAGTCAAGGAATCATTGGAGAAGATAAAATCTATTGCTGAGCGAATTAACCTAATTCAGGATATTGCATTTCAAACAAATCTTTTGGCTCTAAATGCGGCTGTAGAAGCAGCTCGTGCAGGAGAACATGGCAAAGGCTTTGCCGTTGTTGCATCTGAAGTAAGGAAACTTGCTGATAATTCAAAAATTGCAGCAAACCAAATCGTTGAACTTTCTAATAGTGGACTAAAAACCGCACAGGATGCATATGATGGTATATCAAATGTAATTCCTGATATAAAAAAGACAAATGAATTGATTTCCGAAATTTATTCAGCTTCAATTGAGCAAAAGGTCGGAGCAAGTCAGATAAATAAATCTGCTCAAAATGTGAGCTCTACTGTTCAGGAAACGACAAATATGGCACAACAACTTGGGGACATTATTAAAAAGCTTGAGATTGATTTTAACTTTAACAAAACATAAAACAGCAAAATACTATTTAATGAAAAGCATATATTAAAGTACAAAAGCACAATCGAGTAGACAACTGACAGCCAATTGACCGCTAGTGTACCTCTTTCACCACCGTATACTTCAACTACCGCTCAGTAACACAATAATGGCAAACCGTTGTATTTGGGTGCCACTTTTATGTACTATAAAGATAGCAATTCAGAACCACACTTGACCAAACTACAAATCATAATAGTGGTTCCTTAGAAGGAAATAATCGACTAAGAGTTTACCATTAACCGTTAATAAAAACACCTTTAGCAACTTATGCAATTACCTATCAATAAATGAAAATAATTTTGTTTGCAATGCATTTTAGGTAATTTTGTTAATCTCTATGCTTTTACAGACGGGAAAATGATGAATTCAATTTTTGAACCTCTAATTTTTAATCAACATGAAAAAGCTAGCATTTTTATCACTTATATTACTACTATTATCGGTAGGCAATCGTGGCTTTGGTCAGAATTTGATACTCAATAATCTTGGATATTTCGAGACACAAGGTGTCAATATTATGGTGTATAGCAACCTTTTTAACGGGGGTTTTAACGATGAAAAGAATGCTGGTATAGAATTGATTCATCATGGCGTTAGAACAGCTCAGGGAGGTGCTGTTAGACTCTCCAACACTCCGGAGCAATGGGATCTTGTTCCAGAAACTACAAACCGAAAGGTTGACAGCGTGTCAAATACCATTGAAGTTGCATTAAGATATAAAGAATACGATTTTGATTCGCGCATTGTTGTTGCACCCAAAGGCAAAGGTGTTGAAATAGCTGTTTACCTTGATAAACCGCTCCCCAAGGTTATTGAAGGAAAGGCCGGATTTAATCTTGAGTTTTTACCTTCAAAATATTGGGGGAAAACTTATTTGATGGATGGGCGCATCAATCGATTTTCACGGTATGTTGCAGGAAAAACCGTCACAAAGCCCAATAGTGAAAAACTAAAACAGTTTAAAGGTTATGTAACTTATGATGATAGAGGAACTGGTAAATTTATCGATCCGTTACCTCTTGAAAGTGGCCGCACCATTCTTCTTGCACCCGAAGACCCCAAACGTAGGGTGAAAATCACTTCGCATGATGCCGATTTGATGCTTTTTGATGGCCGTATGCTGGCACAAAACGGCTGGTATGTTGTTCGAAGTGTACTTCCTGCAGGAAAAACAGGTAAGGTTTTAACCTGGACAGTTGAACCAAATGCAATTAAAGGTTGGATAAGAGAACCAAATATTGGTTTTTCTCAAGTGGGCTACCTGCCTTCGCAACCAAAAGTCTCGGTTATTGAACTCGACAAAAAAGACAAACCACTTGCAGAGGCATCTATCTACAAAATTGGTGAGGATGGTAATGCAAGCAAAGTATTTAGTGGCAAAGTAGTTTCCTGGGGTGACTATTTCAAATATCACTATGTAAAATTTGATTTTTCATCTATTAAAACCCCTGGCATATACTATATTCAATATGGCAACTTTAAAACCAATAATTTTATAATTGAAAATAACGTTTACGATTGGATTACTGACGCCACCAGCGATGTTTGGATACCAATACACATGAACCACATGTTTGTAAACGAGGCCTACAGGGTGTGGCATGGTGAGCCTTTTAAAGAAGGTTACCTACAGGCACCGCCAAACACAGATCACTTTGACCTCCATGGACAAGGACCTACAACAGATACCAGGTTTAAACCCCTGGAAACCATCCCGGGGTTAAACGTAGGCGGCTTTTTTGATGCTGGTGATTTTGATATCGAAACAGGTTCAAACATTTTTGTGGTACAAAACTTTGTTCAGACATGGGAATATTTTAAACCCTTGCGCGACCAAACCTTTGTTGATGAAAAACAACGCTATGTTGATCTTCACCGCCCAGATGGAACACCAGACATATTGCAGTTTATTGAACACGGCACATTGAACCTGGTAGCTCAGGCAGAAATCATTGGGCACATGGCACAAACGCTCTCTAACTCAGTTCTGGATAATTATCATCACCTTGGTGATGCTGCATCAATAACCGACGGCCTTCCTTACAATCCCAACCTTGGCCCCTATGAGGTTGCCAGCGATGGCAAGTCGAGTGGTGTTAAGGATGATATGTGGGCTTTCACTAGCCGCAATCCGGGTCTGGATCTTTGGGCAGCAACAATGTTTGCAGGAGCTAGCAGAGCATTGATGGGGTATAATGATGACCTTTCTGCTAGAGCACTAAAACAATCAAAACGACTTTTAAAAGAGGCTACAGAAATACTAGCCAACAAACCAAAGGAGAATCGCGGTAGATGGGGCCGTTCGGCAGATATTGGTACCAATCTCCAACTATACATTACAACTGGCGAGCAAAAATATGCTGATAAATTTAAGGAACTCTTGTGGCCCGCACTTGATCGAAACATCAGTTTTGTTATTTTAACAGCATTGCATGCAATACCTCATATGGATGCTGCCTACAAGGAAAAGCTTCGCCCCTATGTTGTAAAGTACAAAGAATACATTGAAGGGCTTGAAAAAGATAATCCTTACGGGGTACCAATAGGCCTTGGTAACTGGGCTGCAAGCGGTCGTATTGTGAGCTTTGGAACAACTATTTGCTTTGCTAACTCTCATTTTCCTGATATTATTGATGCCAACCATGCTTTCAAAACAGCCAGCTGGCTATTTGGTTGCCATCCATATCACAATTATTCATTAGTGGCCACAGTGGGAGCTGCTCGTCCAAAAGCAGTTTTTTATGGTAACAACAGGGCTGATTTCTCATTTATTCCTGGCAATGTTGCTCCTGGTTTATTGTTCAGACAACCCGACCATTTCGAAAACTTCGATGATTGGCCATTCTTGTGGGGGCAAAATGAGGGTACAATTGCAGGAAATACCAATTATTTAATTTTTGGATCAGCTTTTAAAAATTTAATAAAATAAGTGGGTGTTTTCATAACAATTCCAAAAATTTAAAATGGCTGTGTATATGAATCGACTGGCAGTTCTGGTTTGCAAGCTTTTGAAGCAAACCCCCTTTATCGTTCAAGTCTGAGTGCAACGGAGACTTGGACGTCAAACCACTTCAAGTCTTTGACTTGCTACTTATCTCTGATATTTATGCTTCGCATTGTTCGAAGTTAAATAAACTTCTAATATTTTTAGTCCAAGTCACCACTTTGCTCAGACTTGAACTATGGCAATCGTATTGCTTGCTTAAGCCAGACGGGGGTATTTATGGGCTCAGGGAATTGCTTAATGTTAACCCTTCGACTGTTGATACAGTGAGTTTATCGAACTTCTTAAGGTGCGGGTTTGTTGAACTTGATTTACCATCTGTTCCAAATATGTTCCGCTACAGAATCGTTTGAACGCCAAACTCTTTAGATTTACTTCCGATGGTATTGATCGACTTAACTTTAGTACCAACTTACATTTTTTAATTCATTCTCCATACTTTTATCTTCTACGTTTTCCTTTTCTCTTGCTCAGCAATTATCGCAGTAATAACTTGTCCGACTACTGGCGGATACTGCTGGTATTTTAGGTCCAATAACTACATGTTAGTTTCGAAATACACTTTTACCCAACAAAATAAAAAAGCATGAGAAATTAATCTACATGCTTTTTCGATATTATTTAACAATTATTTGCTATTTTACTATACGAGTGATAGCAATACTTTTACTAGTTCAATAAAACCCCTTCAGCTTTAATAACCCAACTAAAATCTTTGGTTTCTATCCATTTCCCTTGTGCGATAGATCTAACATAACCAGCACTTCCTTTTATTGCTATTTCAGGACTTCTTGAATCATCATTTGTCCACTGAAAGGCCACATAAAAGTTTTTATCTAAAATAATATTGTATTTGTTTAAATTAACTTCTAACCACCCACTTGATAGCTGACTTTCTACCAGAATAACATCATTCAAGATTTGTTCACCTGGAAGCCCATTATTAGGTTCTTGTTCATATATCTTAAGCTGCAGTTTAAATGGAGTAGCACTTTTATTATTAATAAACAAACCCACTCTTGTTAGTAATATTTTTCTATTACCTAATTTCATTAACTTAGCTGCTTCAGCACCACTACCTTTGCCATAAACAAATCCAAATTTATTTCCAGCCTTTTTCTGTCCTAAAATAAGTTTTTTAACCGATGATTTTGCTTTAACGTCAATTTGACTAATTTTCACATTTTTTTTTGATAACCTTATAGATATCTGTTCTTTCTCAATTAATTCATCAATTCTTATTTTCTTTCCAATGTACCCAACATGAGATATCTGTAAAGTATCAAATATGCGTTCTCTTGGAATTTCGAGCACAAAGCTTCCGTCTAGTTCACTTACACAACCAATATTTTTATCAATTATACCTATAGTAGCATAAGGAATTGGTTCTGTTTCTGAAATAACTTTCCCAGCTATTTGATAACTACTCTTTGTATATTCTTTTAAAGGTCTATTATTCTTATTATCTAACTTATAATAGTCAAAACCGATAGAACCTAAAACTATTTTACTGCGTTTCAACATTTTCTCTATTTGCTTTATCCTTTCTTCAAGCGTTTTCTTGTCATAAACTGCATTATCAGAAGTTTTGAAAACATATGCTTTTGGATATTTCTTAGAAAAATCTTCTTCGTATTCTATACCTTCTATTTCTAATTTTAAATTTTTTGCAATAAAAGGAATGAGACTTGCCAGCTTATTACTGTCGGGATAAGCAAAATAAAACTGCCATTTCGATATAATTACATCCATTTCTGCAGCTAATTGAAAAAGCTCTTGAGCAGCTTGTTTTGGTTTTAAGTCTAAATCAATTTGTTGGGAAAAGGTGGTAAAGGTGGAGCATACTAGCAGTAAACTAAATATATATTTCATTTGAATCACTAAAAAAATGATATAGGTGGCAATTGCCACCTATAATACTATCGATAAACATATTTTAGAGTTCCATTATTTCTTCTAATTATTTTCACATCCCACTTTCCATCTCCATCAACATCATATTTAAAAACCTTTCGTCCTCCTTTTAATGTTTTCAATTCATCTTTTGTTAAAATTTCCATCTTTTTTTTCATGTTTTGTTTTTATGTTTATTAATAATATCACCCTGTAAAAATATAGTTTTTTTTTTTGCAAATTTCAAAACAATAAACTAAGCTCTCAAATGTTCCAAGTTTGCTATGCGGTTTTATCGTTCAAGTTTTTGACGTTGCTACTCCCTTCGGTCCCCGATGCTTCGGGCAAGCTATGAGATTGGCACCACCCAAGTTTATACTTATTTCCAATATTTCATTCTTCATTTGACCATCCCCCGTTTTAATCAGCTCCACTAAAAGCAAAGCAAAGCAGCCCAAAGCTTTTAGGTTTTTCGTCCGGGAGAAAAGCCCTTGGCTTTACATGAGCAAATAGCGTTTTAATAATATTGCCAATTTTGTAATAACCTGAGTTCGACATAAAATATTCACACAGTTTGAATTAATTTTTAGCAGAAATTGCAACAAATTTTTGAAGGACTATCGGGATAGTTCTAGAAAAATTGGTGTGATTAATGCAAAAATTAATCAAATCTAATAGAAAATTCGGAACTGCGAAGCACTCACCGGAGGTAATCACACCATCTCTACACTAAAAATCCCTCAAAATAGCCCGCTATTCTTTCTGC
>JBNKJW010000158.1:0-11771 GCA_050291445.1 Bacteroidales bacterium
TACAAACATGGATATTAACTTTAATCGTGATAAGTTAACTTTTCCCTTAAAATTGGTATTCAATATTTCTACGAATTCCTTACTTTTACTTCCTACGTTGATATTCTTCATTAGAAAAATGAGTGGTTTTATTCTTCTAATTTACTGAATATCAGCGTATTGACCAAATCTTTTTGACGGTTATCTTACTGATTATCAGAAGTTTATATTTTTGTCATGTACTAAAATGAATTTCTTAAAAAAGAGTTTATCTGTAGAAATTGAAAACTTTATCCGGTTTGTTAATAAAGGTATTAAACAAAAGGTCGTAAAATCTTTTAGCAAAAGTGCTTTTGTCCAGTGCCGAAAAAAAATAGAACCAGGGGTTTTTAAACACCTGTCGTCAGTCTTGATTTAAGAATTTTATACAGATAATGAAGACAGCATAAAAAAATGGAAAGGCTTTAGGCTGCTTTCTGTGGATGGTTCAAGACTCACTTTGCCCAACACAGAGGAACTTCGTTTCATTTATGGGGTTGCTAAAAACTCAAACGGTCCAGGAACGGCCCAAGGCAGGTTATCTGTGCTGTATGATGTTTTAAATGGTTATCTTATCGATGGGCTATTAGCCCCTCTGGCAACAGGTGAAAGTATTTTGGCATTCAAGCATTTAAACTCGATTTAATTATCTATGATAGAGGTTACCCTTCATTTGAATTGGTATATAAGCTGACTAAATTAAAGGCTGATTTTGTTATAAGGACAAAACAAACATTTAGTAAGATGACTCAATCATTTTTCAATAGTAACAAAAAATCATTTATAACTGAAATGCTTCCTGGAAAAAGAACTGACTTCTCGGATAAGACATATAGTGAAAAGGCATCTGTGAAAGTAAGGTTGATAAGAATTGAACTCCCAGGAAGTGAAACAGAAATTCTGATTACTTCGTTGCTAGATTCAAAAAAATATCCACACAAAATATTTAAAGACTTGTATTTTATTAACCCGACGAGTATTTAACGAGATTTTTACGCAGCATATTTAATACTGTCATGTTTAAAATATTTCATTATTCGTTCCGGGCTTTGTTGAAGTATTTCCATATGGTCTTCAATATTAGTTGTTAATTTTTCTTGTTTTTTGGGGCTTGGTTTATTCGACAACCCTTGTTTTAAGTCACAATTGAGATACTCATCAGGATTTCGATCTGGTGAATATGATGGTAGATAAAACACTTCAATTTTTGTTTTATTATCCTCATTGTCAAGCCATTCTTTTACAGGTTTACTGTGATGTACACGCAAATTGTCCAGTATTAAAAAAATCTTTGTTTTATTTCCTTTTATTAGTTGTTCCATAAATTCAATTAATCTATCAGAGTTCATAGAGCCTGAGTAAATCATAAATTGTACTTTTCCTCTATTGGTAACAGTAGAAATCATATTTACAGAAAAACGTTTTGCCATATGTTTTTTCACAGGTGTTTTACCCTTAGGAGCATAACTACGACCATGATTACAACTATTTTTGACTCCAGTCTCGTCACCCCAATGTATTTCAGCACCTTCCTCTTCGGCCCTTGATTTTATCTTTGGATATTCAACATCTAACCAGTTTTGTACAGTTTTTGGACATTGTTCATAGGCTCTTTTTTTGGGCTTTTGAGGAGTAAAACCCCATTTGCGCAAATAATCACCCATCGTACTGATTGCTATGACAATGCCAAATTCACGTTCGACTAGTTCTTTAACTGCTTTTCTTGTCCAAAGAGCAAAGTCAAGTTTTAACTGATCTGGCATTGTGTCAGTAATCATTTTTTGAATTTGTTTTTCTTGTTCTATGGTTAATAATTTCTTATCTTCCGATTTAACCCCTCGCTTATTCGCCTTTAATCCTCTGATTCCAAACTCTTTATAATTCTTCACCCATTCTGATACTGAGGTTGTTCGTATTCCAAAAAGTGCTGCGACCTCTTTTTGTTTTTTACCTTTCTTGACTAACTTAATAGCTGTTTTCCTAATAATAAACCGTTCTTCTTCAGACAGCGTTCTTAAATCAACTTTTTCCATAGAACAAAGATAATGAAAAAATCTCGGTATATTGCCGCCAAGTTAATAACCTTTAATTTCTTTATTTTTTCTCTACAAGTTCAATTTCAAATAGCTTAGGCCATTTTTTGCCTGTTACAAACAGTTTATTATTGTCAAAATCGTAGGCAATGCCATTTAGAACATCGGTTTCGCGTTCGTAATCTTTATCTGGTAAAAGTCCCTTTAAATTAATGTAAGACAATACTTTACCTGTTTTTGGGTCGATTCTGGCAATTTTATCGGTTTGGTAAACATTTGCATAGATTTCGCCATCAATAAACTCTAGTTCATTTAACGAGTCTACTATGCCTTCATTATCATACACCTCAATTCTGTATACTTCGCTGTAAGATTCACTATCTAAAAAATAGATTTTATTCGTTCCATCGCTCATTATCAGGTGCTTACCATCATTTGTGAGTCCCCAGCCTTCGGTGGTGTAATTAAATTTTGCCAAGAGCTGAAAGGTTTTTTTATCGTAAACAAAACCGGTATAATCCTGCCAGGTTAGTTGAATAATTTTATCACCAAAAATTGTAACTCCTTCGCCAAAAAAATTAGGATCAATGGCATAGGATTGAATAATATCACCTGTTCCAACTTGTACCTTTCGAATACTTGAAACCCCTTTTAGACCAGTAGCTTCATAAAAGAAACCATTTTCGAATACCAAGCCCTGTGTAAAAGCTTTTTTATCGTGAGGGTAAACTCTTAGAACTTTATATGTGTAAACTTTTGGTGTCAGATCAGACAAAAAGCGCAAAGTGAGTTTTTGTATGTTGTTGGTTGCTTTTTTAAATATTCGGGCTTCAAAATCAATCTTTCCGGTACTAGCACTTTTTACTTCAAATTCAGCTGGCAGTTTAGCAACAGTTTTTAGGTGTTTTTTGTTAAAATAAACCTGAATAGAGTCATAGGTAATCGTATCTTTTTGACTGACTTTAATTTTCACAGTTTCTCCAGCAACAAATTTTTCATTATCGCCTGATAGGGTTTTTATTTCAAGTTGGGTAGAAAGCTGCTCTTTATGATTTACCTCTTTTGAGTTTTCTTTTTTTTCTTTATTCTTTTTTTCTGAGCTATTACATGCAATTATTAAAAGGCTGAACAAAATGCCAATAAAAAGAAATGTTTTTTTCATATCTGGAACTATGGTTTTGTAAAGTGGCCAAAGATAATGATTTTTTTTAGCCCATAAGTTCTTTGGGCAAAATAAGCCATTCTAGTTTCCCTGTATTCTTTTTCAGTTTTGTCCAGCTGTCAATATCAAACAAAATAGATGCAATGGCCGCAGTTGGCATTCTGGTATAAACACTGGTTTCGGTTAAAGTAGATACCAGCGATTCCCAGGTTGGGTTGTGTCCTATTATTAGAATGGTATTGTGTTGATTGTCAGATTTTTGTATTGCTTCTGTGATTTTATCAATACAACCAAAATAAAAATCTTTTTCCAACTGAATTTCTTTTGTGTAACCAGTAGCTGTAGCTACTTTCTCTGCCGTTGTTTTAGCCCTGTTGGCATGCGATGAAATAATTAAATCGGGCACTTTACCTCTTTTTTTAAGCTCATTTCCCATAAATGGAGCAGCTTTTTTCCCCCGGTTGTTTAACGGGCGGTCAAAATCAGCAATTGAGCTATCAGCCCAGTCCGATTTTGCATGTCGCATGATTAGTAAATTTTTCACGTTATTGGTTTTACAAAATTATAAGTAAAGGTTACACTTCCTTCTTAGATTAATTAACAATAGTTCATAATTACAATTTTTTTTATGCTTTTATCTTAAATAGTCTAACCACTCATCCGATGATGTTTTTAGCAAGGTTTATTGTCTTTCAAAGTTACTAAAAAGTGTTAATAATTCTAATATTATGTGAAGTTTAAGTAATTGCTAAGGCTAAATAAGATTATATTAGTTATAATTGTAGTTGTTAGTTTTACTGGCAATTAAAGAATTTCAGATTAGACCTAAGCCAATTTTTAAGGAATAGCAAGCACCATACCTGTCACAATTGTATGATATTTGTTTCGTTAAAGTAAACACACATTACTTGATGCATCATGGTTATATGGCATAAATTTACAAACAGGTTTGAGGCTATTATTCTATTAATTGTTTTGCTAAATTCTTTTTCAATTATGAGTTTAGCAAAGGAACCTGATAAGTTACTAGCTTGCCCATCCCCTTACATTAAATACACTGATGTTCCGCCAGTTATTGATGGAAATGTTGATGCTGTTTGGGCAAATGCTGAATTAGGCACCCTTGATTTTGAGGTTTGGCCTCCCGTTCAACCTGATTTTGCTGGCACCCAATGGCGTGTATTATATGATGAAAACTACCTGTACGTTTTAGCAGAAGTAAAGGATGAGCGCAGGATCAATGACTCAGGAACCGATTGGTGGGAGGATGACGCTGTTGAAATTTTTATTGATGGAGATAACAGTCAAAATGGAACATACGATAGGGTCAATGATTTTCAATTTGCCTTTCGATACAACGATCCGGTGGTTAATATTGGTACTTATTCGGTAAATAACACAACAGGGATAGAATTTGTTCAATATGAGTGGATTGACGGCAATGGTTATACTATTGAAGCACGCATTCCCTGGAGCACAATTGGCATAACCCCAATACCAGGAAATTATATTGGTTTTGAAATTGAAATAGATGACGATGAGGATGGTGGGGGAAGGGAGGCACAAATGTCTGCTTTTACAATTTCTCGGGAAGCTTGGCAAAATCCAAGTTTTTTTACCCCGGCATTGTTTTGCGCTAATCCTAAAGTTACCATTGAGCAAGCTGCCAGCCAAACTGATCCAACTAATACCCTTCCAATTATTTTTGATGTTGTTTTTAGTCATGATGTAACAGGTTTTACCTTTGGTGATATTGACTGGTCAGCAGGAACAGCTACAGGGATTACAGGCACTGTTACTGCTATAAATGGCTCTGAGTATACTGTTTCAATAACAGGAGCATCTGAAGGTACACTGATAGCCACAATACCTGCCAATTTGGTTCAGGATAATTATGGAAACTCGAACCTGGCATCAACAAGTACAGATAACTCAGTGGTTTATGACAATACAAAACCTAATGTAGTCATTAGTAGTACTGAAAGTTCACCTACAAACCTACTACAGATACCAATTACAATTGAATTTTCATCTGAAGTATTTGGTTTTGAGCAAAGCGACATTAATACTAGCAACAGCACTATTTTAGGTTTTAACGAAACTGTTGCCAATCTGCAGTGGGAATTGTTGATTGAACCAATAACAGAAGGAACTATTGTTGTACAGGTTCCAGCCAATATTGCCACCGATGATGCTGGTAATGGCAATAACGCCTCAAATAACTTCTCATTCCTTTACGAAGTTGAAAATAGGGCACCATTAATAGAAAACCAGAGCTTTACTATTGATGAAAGAAGTGAAGCGGGGACATTGGTTGGCCAGGTGGTAGCTTCCGATCCGGATAATGATGCTTTAACTTTTTCGATTTTATCAGGAAATGACGGCGGCGCATTTACAATTGATGCTGAAACTGGTGATATTACTGTGAATAATACCAATGCAGTGAATTATTTTACCAACCCGGTTTTTACTTTGTTGGTAAATGTTGATGATGATCAAGTAGAGGCTTTGTCGGCACAGGCAGATGTAACTATTAACTTAAATGAGGTTATTAGTTTTGAAGCAAATAATATATTTGTTCCAAATAGCCAGACAAATCAGTACTGGAAAATTAAAGAGGTTGGACGCTATACTGATTATGAATTAACCATTAGAAGTAGTGAAGGCCGAATTGTATTTCAAACAACAAATTATAAAAATGACTGGAAAGGAACCTATAATAGCAAACCACTGCCTACAGGAACTTATTATTATTTTTTACAAAATGGAGCTAATTTATTTAAAGGTTTTATAAACATTATTTATAAATGATTTTCAGCTTATTAGCGACTTTCTTTATAGAGAATACAAGTATGGTAGGTTAATGATTTTTGCCTGATAATCAGGTGGTTATTTCCTGGTATAGTATATGTAATTGGTATTGCCAATTATTATTGTTCATTTATTTAATATATTAATTATTGATTAGAAAAATACCCATAGCATTAATTCTATTATTTACAGGTAGTTGTGTGCTTTCGCAATCCATATTTACGGGTCACCTTTATAACGAATATCCACAGGCATTTAATCCGGCGTATGCAGGAGTGCATGTAAAACCTCATTTTTACTTTGCTTACCGAAAAGTTGCCTCCAATATTAATGGAACACCAGAATCAATTAACCTTGGAGGTAGTGCCCGGATATTTGGGAACATGTCATTAGGAGGACGTTTTTATAAGCAATCAGAAGGTTTATTTAATACAATAATTGGCTTTACCGATTATTCTTATTTATTAAAACTTGGAAAAAACAGGAGTTTACGTTTTGGTATTTCTGCTGGGGTAAATTCAAATTCGCTAAACTACTCAGGCGTAGTAGCCGATGATCCTTCCGGAATTGCTGAAATTGCTTCAGATAATTTTGAAAAGCCTTCTTTTGAAAGTTCAGCAGGTGTTGTTTTTCAGTCAAACAAATTTGAATTCAGCTTTGCTGTTCCAAAACTGTATAGTTCCAAAGGTGATATTGGTTTATCAGCCAATAGTTTTGTACAATACAATTATGCAATTCCCGGGATAGATATACTATTAAAACCTTCCGTTTTTGTAGATTATAAAGAAAATACGCCCTTATTGTATAGTGTAAATCTTCAGGCTGCCTGGAATAATACATTTTGGGTAGGAGTAGGTTACCGAAACCGTCCTTCGCTAGTGCTTTCGGCTGGAATTATTATTAACCGTATTGGGGTTTCTTATGCTTCGGAACTAAGTATGGAAAAATATTCAAGCATGTTTAATCAAATTCATGAAATAGCTGTTACTTATACCATACCAAAGAAAAGAAAAGTTTCTAGGGAGGTGGAAATGGACCCTCTTGATGATTTGGCATTGAAGCAAGATACCGTGCAACTAGCTACAGAAAAACTTGAGACTGCTGCTGTTGACCTAATTTCAATTGATGAGCCTGATATGGTTAGTACCAACAAGGATTTGAATGAGCCAGAATTTGAAATAGTTGATGCAGGAGGTGGTGTTTATGTGCTGAAACCAATTAATTCTGAAGAAACAAATCAGGATTATGATAGTGTAATGTTGGAGAAAATAATGGAGCCTGAACTGGACTACCTTTTTGCCAAACAATTGGAAGAGAAGGAGGAGGCCGAAAATGTGGAGGAAGAGTCTGATTATCGAGTAAAAGGTGCCGGAAGTGGTGTTTTTGTGCTCGAGTCTAATGAGCAGAATACCATCACTAATACGGATAAAGCGATTGATCCGGCTGTGTTGGACTCATTAATTTCAAAAAGCGAATTATTCGAGAAGGTCTTTGGCAATGGCCAGGAACAAAATGTTAAAGGAGCCTATTATCACGCTAAGTATTATACCATTCAATTATTTATTGATAGGGCTGATAACGAATTGCTAAACAACCCAGAGGTTACTGACATGGCAAGAATTGAAACCGATGAAGAAGGCCGGGTGAAATATTATTATGGCTATTATTCAAGCATTGATGAAGCTTTACGGCAAGAAAGCAGGCTGAAAAAGTTCAAGGTAAAAACAAAAGTACTGAAATTCAACTCTTATTGATTTTTTCCAATTTTATCAACCATATTAAATCATTGCCCAATAATCTTTAACAACTTATCAGAATAATTGTTACTATCCTAATTTCTGGTTTTTTTCTTTTATATTTGTTATTAATTCATTATCGCAAAATAGTTTTGGCACAATTATTTTAGCGGATAAAAATAAATCAAATTAGCTTTGAAATTAAATACCATATTTTTTTCTGTTTTACTTGGCTTGTTCACCTGTAGCTTGGTTGCCCAAAATGGGTATTTTCAGCTAAGGGGAAGGATATATAATAAGGACAAGGAAACAATGGCAAGTGTGAATATCAGGGTTTTTGAGGGTAATAAAAGTATTGGTGAAAGCCGGACTTCACAAAAAGGTGTTTTTAGCCTTAGGTTTAGATTAAATACCAGTTTTATTGTTGAAATAAAAAAAGCAGGATATACCACAAAAAAAATTCTGGTAGATACGCATGTTCCATCCGATAAACAGGATAAATTTTTTGATCTTTTTAACCTTATTATTTTAGATGATCTAAAAAATGGGGATCCCCAATCGAAAAACGGCTTACCGGTTTCAAAATATTTTTATAACGGAGCAGTTGGCGATTTTATGGGTGAAAAAATTAGCAGTAAAACCAATGTAAAACAGAGCGCACAGGCAAAAATTAATGCCTTAGAGGCAGAGCTTAATAATTATAAAGTGCTTGTTGATCAGCAAAAGAGGATGCTTACAGAGTCTGAGGCAATAATTACACAAGCCAATTTAATAAAGGCCCAGGCTGAGCTTTATGCAGATAGTGTAAAAAGAAATGCAGATGAAAAGATGGTATCCCTTTTAAACATGACAAAAAGCGATTCCACCGCGAATAAAATTGATATTGCAGTTGAAAAAAGTACAAAAGAAATCACCAAGGAAGATTTTGAAAGGCTTTCTGTAGATGAGAATAAGTTCAAAAATAAACAAACAATAAAACAACTTCAAAAAAGAGTTGAAGAGTTAAGTGCCAGGCAAAATAAGTCAGTCAAAGATAGTTTAAACCTGAAACAAGACAGGCTTTCTTTGCGTAAAGAATTGTTTGGTCTGGCAAAATATCAACTCGAAATAGATAAGCTGAAAGCTACCACCGAAGAGGATAAGGCTAAAATAGAACAGCGTGAGGCTCAGTTGTTTATGATGGAGCAGGAAATTATACGTGCCGAGCAGGAATTAGAAAATGCCAACAATAAAATATTACTCAAAGATCTTGAAATAAAGAATAAAAACATTGTCCTCTGGTCATTTGTTATTGGCTCTTTATTGCTTTTGATACTTTTAGGGATAATTTATTACAACTATCGTGATAAGAAGAAAATTAATAAAATTCTAGAGTTCCAGAACCAGGAATTGGAAAAACTTTCTATTGTTGCAAGTGAAACCAGCAATGCGATAGTAATTACCGATAAAGATGGTAATTTTAGCTGGGTGAACCAGGGGTATACCAGGTTATTTGGATATGAATTGGAAGAAATCACAGGAGATAAACCTAAAAACCTGATTCATAACGATAATGATGAAAGTGTTAATAGTTTGGTGAGGCGGGCTTTAAGAAAAGGTGAAGTGGTGAATTACGAATTTGAAACAACATCAAAATCTGGGAAAAAGATTTGGGTGCAAACTACACTTACACCAATTTTCGACAATCAGGGCAAAGTCTCCAAATTAATTGTTATTGATTCTGATATTAGTGAAATTAAAGAAGCCGAACAGGAAATTATAAGGCAGAATCACCAGATTATGGCAAGTATTAATTATGGAAAAAGAATACAGGATGCTATGCTGCCGTCAGAGTCGCTTATAAAATCCTATTTCCCGGATTCTTTCATCTACTTTAAACCCAGAGATATTGTTAGTGGCGATTTTTATTGGTTTTCGGTGCAGGATGATAAGTTATTTGTTGCAGCAGTAGATTGTACTGGACATGGTGTGCCAGGAGCTTTTATGTCGCTGATAGGTAATCAGTTACTTAATCATATTGTAAACGAACGAAAAATTTATAAGCCCTCCGAGATTTTAAAAGAGTTAAACAAAGGTGTTATTCAGGCATTGAGTCAAAGTAAGGAGGAGAATGAAGAGCGTGAAGATGGAATGGATTTGACCATTTGCCGCTTTGATAAAAATAAGAAAGAGGTGCAGGTTGCTTGTGCAAACCATACAGCACTGATTTTGAGTGGGAAAGGAGTGCAGGAAATTGAAGGAGATGCTATTTCAATTGGCGAAACCTACTCAAAAGTAGACAACCTTGAATTTACCAACCATGAAATAGCTTTCAAGGCCAATTCCACCATGTATTTGTTTTCTGATGGTTACCCTGATCAGCTAGGCGGGCCCAAAAACAAAAAATTCCTTGCTGGTAAATTCAAGAACTTTTTAGTTGAACACCAGAAGGAGAATATGGAATTACAGATTGATAAGCTCAATGAAACTTTTAACAACTGGAAGGGCGATAACAAGCAAACCGACGATATTCTGGTAATGGGTATTCGGCTGTTATAGCGTTGAGATTCAGGTGTTTGAAGTGCTTGTAGGGTTAGTCCTTCAATTTGCCCATTGCATCATCTACCAGTGGCAGCACCTCTCCGGCTTTTCCCTTTAGATGAACATCAGTAAGTTGATGGGTAAAATGAGAAACTTCAGGGTTAATTTCAATTATTTTTGCACCACTTCTTTTTGCTGTTGGAGGAAGCATTGATGCTGGCATTACTTCTCCTGTAGTCCCAATAACAATAAAAACATCGCACTTTTCAGCTTCTTCAAATGAGTGAATGTTGGCTTCTTCAGGTATGGCTTCGCCAAAAAAGATAAAGTCAGGTTTTAAAACGCCATTACATTTAGGGCATTTAGGCGGAAGATTTATCAGTTTTATATTTTCCGAAGGGTATTTTGCTTTGCAATTTAGACAAACCATCGTACTGGCTGTGCCATGAAACTCATAAACCGTTTTGCTTCCAGCTTCTTGGTGAAGATTATCTATGTTTTGAGTAATTACGGATTTTAGCAAATCATTCTGCTCCCATTTTGCCAATACCTTATGAGCATGGTTGGGCGAGGCTTTGCCAAAAAAATCGTAAAATAATTCCCTTATAACCTCCCAGGCGGCTTTGGTATTTTTATGGAGGTAACCTATATCCAAAACTATTGGATCATATTTGCTCCATAAACCGGTTTCGCCCCTAAAAGGAGGAATACCACTTTCTACCGAAATACCTGCACCTGTAAATGCCACAGCATGCTTTGCATTTTTTATAATTTGTGCAGCTTGTTTTAACTTTTTTTCCATGGGCTTTTGAAAGTATTAGACCCAATAAAAATAGAAAAAAACTTTATAAATAGTCAAATTTGTTTTTTTTTATCGCAGATTGCATCATTCTCATACCTCGCCTTCGCAATGACGTCATTACTCGCTTCGCTCCCCGATGCTCGGGGCTGGCAATGAGAGAAGTTCCGAGGAGGTACGACGAAGGAACTCTAAAGGACTCAGCGTAGCTAATCTTTTTTGGTGTAAATAACCTAATAATCACTTTTTTTTATTGCTTAGGCGGTTGTTTACCACCATCAAAACTTAAAATAGTATGTTATACCAATTGCATTTATATTTTAGTCCAAAAGCAAAATATAAATTGCAATGGTAAATGCCGATGCTACTTGAAAATAGTCGAATGAGGCCTTGCCAAAATTGGACTATTTTGAAAGTAATACTAAACCGCTATCAAGAAAATTAAAAAGGTTCTAGTCTAACTAAGCGAATATAGAGAGCGATCTCATGAACGCAGTGAATAATGCCGAAGGATTAGCATGTTAGGGAATTTTAATTTCCGTTACATGATAACCATTCGGTATAAAATCGGTATTACGGTGCTCTGCACCTTATACCAAACCGCTATCAAAATGATAAAAAAGGCATTGGGATAACTAAGCGAATATAGAGAGCGATCTCATGAACGCAGTGAATAATGCCGAAGAATTAGC
>JBNKJW010000159.1:0-5143 GCA_050291445.1 Bacteroidales bacterium
GTGGATGCTTTGGATGATGCAAAGGGCTGGTCAAAAGAATGCTAATAATAAAAAACATCAATTTTGGCAACAACACAATCAGCCCATTGTATTGTCAAACCCAATTGCGTTTGAGCAAAAGTTAAATTATATACATGAAAACCCTGTAAAAGCAGGTTGGGTTGGGTCAGAAGAGGAATATTTATATTCTAGCGCGAAGGATTATTCTGAGCAAAAAGGATTGGTTAAAGTTGTGGTAGCAAGATAAGTCAAAGACTTAAAGAGTTTGGCGTCCAAGTCTCCGTTGCACTCAGACTTGAACGATAGAAGAGGGTGCGAATACTTGGAACAGTAGGGGATTATTTGTCAATGAAGGATCTTTCGAAAAACAAAAGCAGTCTGAACCCTAAACAATTAATTGAAAATGATGCTGAAAATTTACAGAAATTAGCTGATAATGAAGTTGCCTGCATTATTGCAGATATTATTAGAAATGATATAAAAAATAATGTGGATATAAGCAGCACCATTGCTAAGATTATTCCTTTTAAAAAGGATTTCAAAAGATTTATGGATAGTTATCCAAATCTTTTAGGATATATAAATCGTCCCACTGAATTAATGAAAGTTTTAAACCCAACAAAATAAAGTGAAAAAAGAGGAGATAGTAACCGGTATATGGCCAAATGGCAAAGTAATAGAAGTGGGTCTTTCAGTATATAACCACTCATACATGTATCTTTCAAATGAAAATGAAAACTATGAATCAATTCTTAGAAAGTTATTAGAAGCAATACTTTTAGGGAAGGTAATAATTTTAGAATATAATCATGGATGGATATTGAATGTTGAAGTCACTAATAGAACCAAAAAAGAATTTAAAAGAAAAAGGTATTAATATGGAAAACAATAAAGGTGTTATTGATTCTTTTTATTTTGGTCGTCTGGAGAACAGTAAGAAAGCAGGGCTTATTTTAGAATTTGGAGATACAGAAGATAAATTCCTTGTCTTGGGAAAGAATAAAAATATCTTAACTTGGATAGAACTGATAGCAAAAGCATTTTCAAATGATTTACCTATTCGGATAAAATTTAACAGAAAGAATATAATTACAGAATTGGAAATTGATGAGGGATTTGACCTAGAAGTGTAATGTCCCGGTTAAACGTAGGGTTGCCAAGGCCTGTATAAAACCACCCTGAGTGGGGCAAGAGTTGGAAGTTGCTATTCAACGCAGGTGTGGATGATGCTGTTAGAAAAAATATTGATAATATTGAAGCATTATCAAATTATGCAAAAAAACAGTATAATCTACCTAATGGAAATTATATGAGTCTTGGTTTGCCCGAACCGAAATATGTATATGATGAACAAAGAGTCTTAAATGCTATAAAAGATGCTGAAAAAACAGGAAGAGTTAACAATTACTTAAATGGTGTTTTAGATGCACCTATTGTAAAAAAAGTAGATTCTCCAGGTGGAACTTTGCCAAGTAGTGGTGAGTATCATTGTGTTCAGCCCAATCTTGAGAAGGTGAAAAACATGAACGAATATTTAGACGGTTTAACTGATATGCATTTTATGCTTGATGGAAAAGAGTATAAAATAGTGGAAATTAGCGATTTAAAGACCAAAGATGGATTTAGTTGGGAGTTTGGATATTCGGGAGTAATGACTCCAGATGGAAGGTTGGATATTCACTAACAGCAAGATTAAATGGATTAGAGAAAAAACTTTATGTAAAAGAAGGAGAACAATATGTGAAAGTTACTCAAAATAGAGTTGAACTTGTTGAAAAGGGGGTTGCACAGCATCTCCAAACAAATTACAGTGATATAGTTTTAGATAATAGAATTGCAAACAGAAATGGAAGTCATAGTATTGCAAAAAAAGCTATTATTGAATCAGGTCATCCTTCTGATGGGATCTTTTGGGGTTTTTCATTATCTCCTTCTGCGACAGGTACTGAAATTGCTTTTACTTCAGGGCAATTACATAAAGGTGGTTTGTATTTAGATGAATTTGATATATTTAGCAATTTATCCGCAGACCTTCAAATTAGAGCAAAAGGAGTTTTAAACAGAACAGATCAAATAAAAGTGACAGAATTTTTAAATAATTCAGGTTTTAAATTTGATTTGAAAGAAGCGTTTTGGAGTCCTTCTGATGGAAATATTAAGTTTTTTTATTAAGATTAAGTGCTAAAGAATGATTAAGAAAGGTGAAAATTTTACATTACCAGACATTGATGTACCCAAAACAATTAAACCATTTCGTTTTTTATGGGTTGCGCCAGGTGATTTTACTTTGGGCTGGGTTGAAAATCCGCGAAATACTTATAACTATTACGAACTTGAATATGCAAAATTGAATATCTCTTTAACACAAGGTTTTTGGATGGGACAGTACGTAGTATCACAAGGGCATTGGAAAGCTTTTCGAGATATGGAAACAAATGCTAAAAGATTTCACTATGACCAATTGGAAAAAAGCAGAACAAATTCAAATATACCAATTTGTGAGATAATGGAAAATGATAATCTTCCTATGGGGTGGTGTAATTGGCTCGAAGCTGTTGAATTTTGTAAACTTCTTAATATCAAATTTAAGAAAGAGCTTCCAAAAGGTTATCATTTTAGTTTACCAACTGAAGCCCAATGGGAATATACATGTCGTGCAGGGCAATCCCATGAGTATAATTTGCCTACAGATTTTAACTATCATCACATAAATAGCTTGAATAAACTAAAAGAAATAGGAACTGTTCCAGTTAACCCCTGGGGCTTTCATGATATGCTTGGTTGTATAAGGCAAATGTGTTTTGATATTGCATTAAGATTCCATGAAGAAGAACTGGATATGTTAAAAACATTATATCCGTATAAAGATGAAAATAATTTTATAGACTGGTTTCCAAATGATCTAGAGAAATACTCACTTACGAGTGATGACTATCTAAGGCGAGTTACAAAAGCAGGAGGGATTTCTTCAATCCATCGTGAAATTGCTTATAGTAAAATGATATTCTATAAAGATGGTTTTCCGCCTATGGGTTTTCGAATTGCCCTACGTCCTATTACAAAATATGATTTTAATGATCCATTGTTGAAACAAGAAGGCATTAATATTTTAGGCGATGATGAAGTTTAGCCCCTGCTAACCGTAGCACAGTTTGAAATAAATTTAATCCCTGTTAACCGTAGCAGATGATTAAAATACGGCAGTGTTCGGCATAGCGTCCCTGCTAACCGTAGCAGCTAATTAAAGAACGGCAGCGTTCGGCATAGCGTCCCGCTATGACGTTCTAAACCAGGGCCTCTGGCCTGTTATAGCAAAACAAAAAATGAATAGTTTGATAAAAAGAAATAAATTTTAAATGACAACCGGATATCAGATAGAAGACCAAGAACCCCGCTGGCGCGAGCGTTCCGCTCGTGTCCATCCTAGCAAAGATAAGAAACACTACTGTTGCTGTGCACTGTGTTTGTAACTATTTGTTCAGCTGTAAATTTTGCTACCTTTATCAAATGAGTAGAAAATACAAATTCCATAACCCAGATGGCTTGTACTTTGTTTCTTTTGCAACAGTCTACTGGATAGATGTATTTGTAAGGGAAGATTATTTTTCGACTGTAGCTGATAGTTTGAATTATTGCAGAAAGAATAAAGGTATGGAACTATATGCTTATTGCATAATGACAAGCCATTTGCATTTAATATTTAGAGACAGCAATGAAAATCCGGGCAAACTATTGAGAGAATTTAAAACATTTACATCCAAAAAACTTATGGAATTAATAGAAGGCAATATACAAGAAAGCAGGAGGGAGTGGTTGGTTTGGATGTTTAAAAGAGCTGGTTCAAAAAATAGTAACATAAAAGAAAAACAATTTTGGCAACAACATAATAAACCAATTGAATTATGGAGTAATAAGGTTATTAAAGAAAAACTAGATTATATACATAACAACCCGGTTGAGGCAGGATTTGTAACAGAGCTTCATTACTGGAACGGCGAAGCCCTCACCGTAGGTAACTATAGTAGTGCTGCAAATTATTGTGGTGAGGATGCAGTATTTGAAATAGATTTACTATGGTAAATGTTGCTTTTCAAGCAAGATACGAGCCACAGGCTCGCACCAGCGGGGGATGTGGGGGCTGCTAGAAATGCAAAAAAAAGAGGGCTGCATATAAAATTTATAATGTATAGCCCGTTAAGACCCGATATTCAAAAAATTGATTATACAAATTACTAGCAATGTTAAGAAATATAATATTAATTTGTTCTACTATAATTCTTATTGGGTGTTCAGAAAATAAACATGAACTCAATAAAATAAGGATTAAAGATGCCAAAACATTTGGAGAACAATTTACATTAGCAATCGAATTTGTAAATGATACTCTTTTTTACGACATTATCAAAATACTGAACGATTCAATTACAGCATCACCACATTCAAAGGCTCTGATTACAACTATTCTTTGGGATATTGAAAAAGAAGAGTTGTTATGGCATTTCGAAGATTGTGGATCTTGTTTGCCTGAATTTTCTGAGAATAACAGTTTTATTGTTAAAGTTTTAGATAAAGATACAATGCTGATTGATGGAAAATATGGCAAACAGGATGATGTTTATGAAATGATTAGAAAGTTCTACAACAGACATGATAGCATTGGTTCTTCTAAATGGAAATATAAAATCACAAATGAATTCTTTAAAGATGTTGAGATCCCAAAAACATTAAATATAATCATTTATGAATTGAAAAATAGGAATAAGCTAACTATAGAAGAATGGAAGGGTTTATTTAATGTAGGAAATAATATAATTGATTATTACACGGATAAATGTGATAAAATTGCTTTAAATAAATGGGGAATAAATTACAATGAATTATGTATTGAAAAGAAATTAGCTGTAGAAGAAGTTGCAGGTTGTGGACTGTGTTTTATTCTAAATATAGATGGAATGGGTCAATTAGATTATCGCGATAGAGAATAGTTGCCCCCCCCACTAGCCCCCCGCTGCCGCGCGAATCCCTCCTAGAATCCGCATGTCTTCAAAACCTGTTAACTTTTAGGTTTAGTTTTGTAAATTTCCTTAAAAAATTTACAAAATTAGCCTTTTTGAAGCTGTTAAATTGTGGTAGAATGCTTCTA
>JBNKJW010000160.1:0-15125 GCA_050291445.1 Bacteroidales bacterium
GATGCTGATGAACAACAAAAAATAATTGATTCGCTTAAAAATTGGCTCAAAATGCCAATAGAATTAGATTAAATGGCTTTGTATATGCCGATCGACTGGAAGTTTTGGTTTGCAAGCTTATGAAGCAAGCCAATTACTTACAGCGGTTCGGTATAAAAAAAGGTTACCATTCGCAGTAATTTGCATTTATTTAAAGATAAAAGCATGAAGAATATAAACCTTATTTCAAACATAAGCAGTTAAATCATGGAAAAAAGAAGAAAAAACCTAATCCTTATTATTATTGCACTTATTATTTTAATGCTCATTTTTATAGATTATGATACATCTAACTGGAAAGAGAACTGGGGGAATTATCTTGGAATTGGTGCCGGGTTGTTCTTGTTATACTCATTAGTTGTTTCTTCATCAAAAAAAGAAGAGTAAACACCCAATTTTATCCATCATAATTAGTGATAATTTCTATATTTAACAACAATTTTTTCACCCTAAAAATTAGAACTATGTTAGAAATTATTTTAATTATTTCCTTATCAAAGAAAATTGGGACCATTGCCGAAAACAAAGGCCATAAAAAAGGAGGCTATATTGCTTTATTTGTTATTTTATGGATTTTAGGAGAAATTATTGGTGCTATTGCAGGCGTGGCAATTACCGGAGATGATGGTTTTGGATTTTACATTTTTGCAATTATTGGCGCAGCAATTGGTGCTTTAATTGCTTTTGTTGTTACAAATAACTTGCAAGACAAATCATTCCTTAAACAACCAGACTCTTACTTTTCAGAATCAAAAAGTTAAAATAAATTAAAACAGATGGAATATGTTACCCAACTTATTCCATCTTTTATCTGAACTGTAAGTTTCTTTTAATGCAACTTATGCTTCATACTCTCCATTAAATAAGGATGATTTTGAGGAATTACTGGTGCTTTTGAAAGCGTTCTGCATACCATAAAGATAAATAACCCTGCAAAACCCAAAAATGTTCCTATTTCAATGAAGCCGACTGCATTAACACCTGTTGTTCCAGGCATAATTTGCAAATATAAATCTATCCAGTGACCAATTAACAATAAAGAAGCTGTAAATAGCAAAGCTATTGGGTTTTTGGCTATTTTGTTCAACATTAAAAAGATAAACGGAAAGGCCCAGTTAATGATAATATCCAGAAGAAACGGAGTGGTCCACCCTTCTTGCAACAACCGTGTGTAATACATGGTTTCTTCGGGCATATTTGCATACCAAATCAGCATGTATTGCGAATACCAAAGGTAACCATAGACAATGCTCAACATAAAAAGATATTTTGAGAAATCATGGCGGTGGTATTGGTTCATTTTTGGAAAATAACCCAATTTATGCAATACTAAAGCTAAAATCACGATGGTAGCACTTCCGTGATAAAAAGCCGAAGCAAAATTCTTAACCGAAAACAAGGTACTGAACCAATGCGAGTTAATGGACATAATCCAGTCGATGGTTCCTAGAACAAATGAAAAGGCTAAGATAAAAATAAACACTTTTGAGTAGAACTCACTTTTCTTAAAATACTCTATCCCACCATTTTTGTCTTCCAACAGTGAGTATTTTCTTAATAACATGGTCATAAATACCCATAAGCCAACAAATAACACATACCTTACAATCATAAATGGAAGATTCAGGTAAGGCGATTTCCATTGTAACAACTCATCTTGTTCAACAGCCTCGTGATGAGACCAGTGGTATAAAGAATGGGCACCAAATATTAAAACCAAAGACAATAAAATTACACCTACAGGAATAAATGAACTAATCGCTTCTGGTACTCGCTTAAACATAGCCGACCAGCCTGATTGGGTAATGTACTGAATGGCTAAAAAGAAGGCTGCACCAATAGCAATGGTCAGAAAATAATAGCTTCCCAACAGATAGTTTGCCCATGCCCTTTGAGCATCACTAAAAAATCCAACAGTCAAGGCAATTACTCCTATTGCAATTAATCCAAAGGATAAGTACTTAAATTTTGGTGATATTGTTACGCTGTTATCCATTTTTCAATATTTTGAACTAAATTCATTTTTCCTTTTATACCAGCAACCAGCCCAGTGACCGGTGGCAAGCTATTTCTTCACTTTCGTCGACAATCCATTTTTTATATAATTCACTATCATCCAACGATCATTTACTCCTACCTGGGAACCATGTGCCCCCATCAATCCTGATACTGAACCTGTTGTTATGATATGGAAGATCTCACCATCCTTAAAATTTTGTACCCTTTCAGAAGTCAGATCGATAGGTTTTGCAGTAAACTTTCCGTTAGTCACAATTGTTCCATCACCTTTTCCACCTGCTCCATGACAAATTGCACAATAAATATCAAATTGTACCTTTCCTTGTTTTAGCGATTCTTCAGTCATTGATACAGGATTTACCAATTCAATTCCTGCCCTTGTCTGTTCATCAGCTGATTTTGCCTGGTAATCATAAGGCATTTGTCCACGTGCAATAGTACCTTTAACCGGTAGTTGGTTTGTTTTTCCATCTTTAAAAATGGGGTTTTCACTATCAGTCTCATATGAAAGTGGTGTAACCATGTCATCAAAGTACTGATAACCGGGTTTATTTCTGTCATGACTGCAAGAAGCGAACAAAACAATTATTAAAAAACTGAAAAAGAAGTATTTAGTATTATTCATTTTTATAAAGTTAATTTTTTTAAACCTTCACTAAGTGATTCTTTATTAAAATTAATCAGGAAACCTGTTTCACATTTTGCAAGTTGCATGTGTTTTAAGGTTTGTTCTGTATGTTCCTCAGTAAATTGATCAACTAATTTTATGGCAACTAATAAATTTTTGTTGACACCGATAGTAATGTAAAAAACATTTTCAATATGAAAGTTATCATCTACAACAGGAAGTGTTGCCCCTTTTTTAACAGAAAGACCTTTTTTTGATATCTCAGAAGCCATGGCATCACAATAAGAACTCTCCGACTGCAATGTACCTAGTTTTTGGTGCACCTTTTCGGCACAATCAATAATCGTTTCGCTTACATCAGCTTGTTCAACTATAACTTCACTTTGGGCATGAGTCCCAGAACCAGAATGCGTATCATGTTGGTTTTCATTCTCAATCTCTTTCTCTTCAATTTCTATAGCACCAGTGTTTTGCATAACATTTGTAATAGTTACTACATCTTCATCGGTCATTTTATTAGTAGTATTAACCACCAAAACAAATTTATCATCAGTAATTTCAGGATGGTATAATTCAGCTACCTGTCCGGGTCCTTTATTTTCCCTTACAAAAAAGGCAATTAATGAACTAATAACTGTTACCAGAATAGTAGCAACAAACATAATTACCACAAAAGTCAGGCTCAAATAGGGCTTCCCTCCAATAACCAAAGGGTAACTTAATACAGATGTATAATAAAGGAACAAAAAGGTCAAACTAACACCAATTACTCCAAAAGCAAAGGCAAAATAAGGAAAACGGGTTTTTAATCCCATTGCCTCAATAATTTCAAAAACAGGATAGGGTGTATAAGCATCCTTTACTGCAATGCCTTGCTCATTAAATTGCTTAACGGCATCAACTATTTTGTTTTCGTCGGTATAAACTCCAATTATATCTTTCATAGCTCCTTGTTTCTGGTTGCTAGTTACTGTTTTCTTAATTTACGAATGATTATTGTCTAATGACTATTATCATTTTTAGTAGTTGGTTTTAGTATACTCTTCACTTCACTGGCTGCTATCATTGGGATGTATTTAAAGAAAGCCAATACGCCAACAAAAAACAATCCAAGTGTTCCTACATAAAGCATAATTTCAATATGCGTTGGTGAATAATCAGCCCAGTTTGACGGCAAGTAATCTTTTGATAATGAAGTAACTACAATAACATATCGTTCAAACCACATTCCAATATTTATAATAATGGACATTACAAAAACCACCATTATATTTTTCCTGATTTTCTTAAACCAAAATAGCTGTGGTACAATTGCATTTGAACCAAACATAATCCAAAATGCCCACCAATAATCACCAGTTATCCTGTTCATAAAGAAAGTGTAAAACTCATATTCACTACCCGAATACCAGGCTATGAAAATTTCAGTCATATAGGCAGTTCCCATAATCAGACTGATAAAAGTCAAAATTCTACCAATTGCATCCAGGTGCCCATCAGTTACATATTGCTGAAACTTATAGAATTTACGTATAATAATCATTAAGGTAAGTACCATTGCAAACCCTGAGAAAATTGCACCAATTACAAAATAGGGTGGGAAAATTGTGGTGTGCCAGCCTGGCATAACCGAGGTTGCAAAGTCCATGGATACAATAGAGTGTACTGCAATAACTAAGGGAGCTGCAAGACCACCCAAAATCATTGCTAGTGCCTCAAATCTTAGCCATGTTCGTGTGCTACCGTCCCATCCAAACGCTAATAAACCATAAATTTTTTCCCGTATTTTTTTCCCGGCTTTTTTTGCTCTGTCTCTAATAGTTGCAAAATCAGGAATCATACCTACGTACCAGAAAGTTGCAGAAGCAATCAAATAAGTGGTAATTGCAATTACGTCCCAGAAAAGTGGTGAATTAAAGTTTACCCACAAAGGGCCTCTGGTGTTAGGGTAAGGCAGAATGTAAAATGCAAACCAGATTCGCCCCATGTGAATCAATGGGAAAACTCCAGCTGCCATTACAGCAAACACAGTCATTGCCTCAGCTGCACGATTAATTGAAGTACGCCATTTTTGACGTAAAATCAACAAGAAAATTGAAAATGCAGTACCTGCATGTCCAATACCAATCCACCAAACAAAGTTGATGATGGCCCAACCCCAGGCTACTGAGTTATTCAGGCCCCAAGTACCAATCCCTTGGGTAACAGTGATATATCCGGCATAAATACCACCACCCAACATAATAAGTGAAATGGCCATAGCAGCATACCACCATTTAGGAGCCTTCTTTTCAACTGGTTTTGAAATATCCTCAGAAATCTGATGATAATCCTTATTGCCTTCAATTAAAATTCCTCTTACCTTAACGTCATACATAATTTATTGTAATTTTATCTTTTCCTACTTGTCTAAACTTCGAACCTTTTGAAAAGAGTTATTCGGCTAATTGTTAATTGTTATTCGAATATTAGTTATTCGTAAGACCATTAACTTTTAACAATCGCTCTCTACAACTACTTCCCGCCTTTTGCTCTTTGCAGGTAATTAATATATCCATTCAATAATGATAAGGCTTTTTTTATAAGTTCTCTGCCTTCATTGTATTTTTTTTCATCAATATATTCTTCATCTTTCGATGTAATCAACTGATCTGCAACCTCATGCAAAGAACCTCTACTCACCCTGCAAAACTGTATATTTTCCTGATAATGATATCTTCCATATCCCTCAGCGATATTTTCAGTAGTCGATCTTGATGCTCTTCTCATATTATCAGTTAATGAATAAAGTTCATGTTTAGGAAACGTTTTCAAAATATCTTTAACAAATAATCTTACCTGACGACATGCTTTCCAACATTCCAGATCCTCAAAACTCTTTAAATTGCTTCCCAAAACAATTAACTTTTAACAAATAACTATTAACTTATATCCTTATTCCTTACTTTAGTTAAATACCCAACTGATGGTAATGTATGCAATTGCTCCAGTAAATGATAATTTCTCTCATCAGCAAATGCTTTTGAAACATTACTTTCTTTATCGTTTAAATCACCAAAAACCAATGCATCGGCCGAACATGATTGCTGACAAGCCGGAATAATTTCACCATCTTTTAATGGTCTGTTTTCGTTTTTAGCTACTAATTTCTTTTCCTGAATTCGCTGAACACAGAACGAACATTTTTCAACAACCCCTCTTGTTCTTACTACAACATCTGGGTTTAATACCATACGAGATAAATCAATGTTATCAGTATGAACATACTTTTTGTTGTTGGTAAACTGATACCAGTTAAACCGGCGAACACGATAAGGACAGTTATTCATACAATAACGTGTACCAATGCATCTGTTATAGGCCATTTGGTTAAGTCCTTCGCTACTGTGTGGCGTTGCTGCAACCGGGCAGACATTCTCGCAGGGTGCATTATCGCAATGTTGGCACATAATTGGCTGATAAACCACTTCTGGGTTTTCAATTAAATCAGAATAATACCTGTCAATCTTCATCCAATGCATTATACGACGGTTAATCACTTCTTCGCGACCAATTACCGGCACATTATTTTCGGCCTGACAGGCAATTACACAGGCACTACAACCTGTACAAGCATTTAAATCAATAGCCAATCCCCAATGATGTCCCTGAAAATCAGGTTTTGGGTAAAGTGTCACTGCATGCTCTTCGTTGATATAATGTTTTTCATTACCCGCTTTGGGGTTGCTTTTGTATTCTATCAACTTGGTTTCACGCACAATATCACGCCCTTCCATTGAATTGTGTTCCTGGGTGAGCGCAAGTTTGTAGTTCATGCCAGTTTTTTCAAGTTTAACACCTGAAATAGTATATGACTTATTTTTTCCTGAATTATCAATTAATACATAAGCATTTTTTCCAACATTGTCGCCAGCGGGCCCTGCCACAGTTCGCCCATAACCCAATGCTATTGCAATGGTTCCATCTGCCTGGCCAGGTTGAATTAAAACAGGTAATTCAAATTTATCGTTAACCGTAACTAAATCGCCAATTTCTAACAGGTTTTCCTTAGCATAGGCATAAGAAACAGCAACATAATTGTCCCAACAAACCTTTGAAACAGGGTCGGGTAATTCTTGCAACCATGGGTTATTTGCATTTTTACCATCGCCAATTCCAATATTTTCAACTATTTGTAGTTCAATACCTTCAGCTTTGGTTTTTGAGATTGCATTTGCAGCTTTAGTAACAAGCGTTTGATTATAAACAATTTCACTAGTTGATAGGGCTATATTAGCTGTTACACCATCATGTAAACTTTTATTCCAAAACGATTTGAAGCCTTGTAGCCCTTTTTCAATAGTATAGATATTGTTTTCCCAATACTTTTGAATGTAGGCATAATAATCAGCTTCTAAACCGGCCCATTTTAATAAACTATCTTGCGCTTGTCTTGTGTCAAACAATTTATGAATAGCAGGCTGCGCCAGACTATATTTTCCCGGCTGAATTTCTGCATCATTCCAGGATTCAAGATAATTAGAATCCGGACAAACAAACTTTGCTAAACTTGCCGTTTCACTTTTTGCTCCATCAAAAGATACTGAAAGCTTAACTTTAGCTAAACCCGCTGTAAATTTTTCAGCTTCCGGATAATCATAAGCAGGGTTTACATTGTATAAGAACATTGCTCCTACTTTACCAGCATTCATTTCTTCAACCAAGGCTTTTACTTTTGCATCATCACCTTGCTTTAAGTTTACTGGTTTTTGAATATCAACAGTAGTACCATAGTTTTCAAGCAAATAGTTAATTGCATTTACAATTGCTTGATTATTAAAATCATTTGAACCTGAAACTACCAGCGATTTTCCTTTTTTTGCCCAAAGTTCATCAGCCAAAGTAACAACATCAACCTGGGTTTCTGTAGCTGGAAGTTTTTCGTTTCCTGCTTTTGACGCTATTTGATTGTATAACTGAACCAACAAAGCACCTTCTTCTGAAGGTTTGATAGGGATTCGGTAGTCAGCATTACTGCCTGTCAGGCTCATGGTCGATTCAAAATGAACGTGTTTAAGCATTTCAGGGCTGTCTTTGCTCACTTTTCTTTTTGAGCTGTATTGCTTTGTAAATCGCATTGGAGAAATCCAGTTGCCCAGAAAATCAGCGCCAAAAGAAACCACCAATTCGGCTTTATCGAAATGATAATCAGGTAGTACCCGCTGATTAAATATTGCTAAATTAGCATCCAGCATGGCTGAATAAGAAATAGCATCGTAATAAACTATTTCTGTTGTTGGATATTTTGCTGCAAAGTCTTTAAATAGTTGCTTTGTAGAAGGACTAATTACTGTTGAAGTAAAAATAACAATTTTCTCACCTGATGCAGCAACTTCTCCCAGTCCTTTTGCAACTTCTTTGTCAACTTCATCCCATGTAGCTGTGGCACCACCTTTTAGTGGCCCCTGAAACCTTGCTGAATCGTACAAATTTAAAACAGAAGCCTGAACACGTGCAGTGGTACCGCCTTTAGTATAATCCGAAAGCTCGTTTCCCTCAATTTTTATCGGACGGCCTTCTCTTGTTTTAACCAAAACGTTGCAGAAGTCATGTCCGTCATAAAAAGTTGATGCATAATAATTTGCAACACCAGGAGTAATTTCTTGTGGTTTATTTAAAAACGGAATGGCTTTATTAACAGGCGTTTCGCAACTTGCTGCCAATGTAGCATAGCCAACCCCAAAACCCAAAATCTTTAAAAAGTCGCGCCTTGAGGTGTGATTCTTCGTTTTTATTTCTTCTTCTGGAATTCCATCTGTTGAGAACTCAGGCTCTGCAACTGACAATGATTTACCATCTATTTGTTCAAGACTTTTCCAGTATTTTTTCATATCTCAAATATGTTTCCTTGTCTAATTCGCAATCTAATCTTTAAACTTCTCTTTTTGTTCAAATGTTTCTGGTTGGTTGTAATAATTAGTTACCACTAAACTAACCAGAATCCACCCTCAATCAACTAGTAGTGGCACTTCATACAATCTTGGCCACCAATTTCTTGCACTGTAACTCCCTCTCTTTTGCCTTCTTTCAATTCCTCGTGATATTTAGCATACAGGTTATCGTAAAACTTATTGTCCATATCAATATGCTTGGTTCTATGACAATCTAAACACCACCCCATACTCAAATCCTCAACTTGCTGTAAACGGCCCATTTCTTCCACTTTTCCATGGCACTCAGCACAGTCTAACTTTCCTGCGTTTACATGCTGGGCATGACTAAAAAACACATGATCGGGCAAGTTGTGTACTTTTACCCATTCAATTGGCTTACCTTCCTTAACCGCTGCATGAATTTTGGCTATTTCTTCTTTTCCCGTATTTGTTCCTGCCAATATATTACTGTGACAATTCAGGCACAAATTTGAAGATGGAATTCCCGCATTTTGACTTTCCATTGCACCGCTATGGCAGTATTTACAGTCAATGCCATTTTCACCAGCATGTACCTTGTGCGAGAATTTTATTGGCTGATCGGGTTCATAACCAGGGGTTCGTCCTAAGTTAACAGCTTCAGTATAAGTAGTCATTAGAAGCAGAAAAACTGCTGATGAAATCAACATTACATGCACAAAAAAAGCTTTCTTTAAAAACTTTGTAAATGTAAGGTCGAATATCGACAACAATAAAATTATAATGCTAACATAAAAAAGCCCTTTTGTTGTTTTAGGTAGGCTACTTTGCTCATTTTCAAGAAAATTAGGATCCGCTTCAACCACTACTTTTTCAGTTTGGTCTGCAAAAGCTTCCGGGTTTTCTATGTAGGCCAACAACTCTTTTATTTCTTGCTCAGTTAAATTGTTATCTGGCATGGGTATTTTATTGTTCTCTTCAAACAACTTAACAGCCACTTTATCTCCAGCTTTTATCATGGTCTGCGAAGACTGAATAAACTTAATAAGCCAGGCTTCATCATGCCGTTCTGTAACTCCTTTTAATCCAGGGCCAACTTTTTTGTCCTCACCAAGCGAGTGGCAGGCAGCACATACTTTAAAATTATCTGCCGGACTTTTTTGAGCCACTAACCCTGAAACATTATAAATAAGAATTACAATAAACAGAAGTAGTATCTTGCTGATTTTCTGAATATAACGTAATTTTTTTATCATACAATTCTAAGCTAAGTATAAATAATATGTTGATTTTCCTTTCGATGAGGAGCAAAAATATATAATAAGATGTTAATCTCCTAAATATTTAGTAATATTTTCCTTTTGCAAACAGCACTAAACCAATATAGCAAACTAATAATCAACACCTTAACCCTGTTAATATTTGTTAATATTTTCTAGTAAGATAATTATTTTGAATGATTATAGAAAAGAAACATTTTGAAAAATTAATTTTATCATAAAACAAAAAAACAACAAGCGCTCAAACCAAATCGACCAACCTCATAATCAACAAATTGAAACCAAACAAAGGGAGTAAAAAAAGATTGTAGAGTTTTTGTAGAGCATCATTTTTTGCATCTAATAGTTGTTAAGTATATCATTGCCACTCAAAAAATTTATAATTAAAATTCAAAAAAATGTTAACAAACCTAATTGAATTAATTAAACAGAGAGCTCAAAGTCCTTCCACTATTCATGATATGGCTCAGGGACTTAGCCCGACCCCTAAAATAAATCCGATAATTGAACCTTCAGAAATTGAAGAAGCTGAAAAGACACTGGAATTAAAATTACCCCAATTACTGGTTGCTATTTATACAAAAATTGGCAATGGCGGGTTTGGTCCGGGTTATGGATTGTACGAGCTATCTTATGTTGTTAAAAAATATCAGGAAAACATTAATAACCCCCAAATGGATTGGCAAAAAGGCTGGCTGCCCATCCTAACCTGGGGTTGCACTTATGAAATTTGTGTTGATTGTATAGCTGCTGATAATCCCACTTATTTTATTGAAGTGCATGAAGATGAAGAAAGCAATCATTGCTTAAATAATGTTTCATTTACATTAACAGACAAAGATGGAAACCTTATAGCAAAAGGGAATGCAGATGATGATGCCGAATCTGATAAAACAGAGAATAAGTCAATCCTGGTGAAGTCGATACACCAAAACTCAAGTTTCGAGATGTATATGAACGACTGGGTTAAGGGTGTTGATTTGTGGGATGAAGTTATGGGTGATGGTGAGGATGATAGCTCTGATAATAGCTATGTTGATCACCAGGGAGCTCGCCGATAGCCATCCTCCTTTCATTAAAAATTATTTAAGCTTTACCTCCTTTCTCAAAAGCAAGGTAAATAAATAGCATACATTTATTGAGCCTTGCTTTATCCACTCTTTTACAAATACAACACACACTTCCTGCCGCTGCAAAACCCTAATAATAAGCAACTTGACTCTCATTCCTGAAAATTTTGTTTACTACGTCGTAATTTGACGTAGTTCTGATTTATATTTGCAAAAATTAAACTAATACTGAAATCTTTACCATTTATACAATCCTCATATATGAAACTTAAATTTTGTATATTGCTTTATTACTCCCTTCAAAAATTTGAAGTAAATACTAAAGTAAAGAGGATTTAAACTTGTAAATACTCCAAAAAATGCACAAGATAAGTATTGCTTATCTGGTAATTATTGTAATGATTATCATTTCCAATAATGTTCAGATAAAAGGGCAAAACAAAAAAGCAGAACAGTTATATCAAGAGTTAGCTGCTGCTAATAACGATACGTTACAAATTATGGCCATGTATAATTTGTATCGTTTCTACTATAGTACAAAGGTTGATTCGGCACTTTACTTTGCAAAAGAAGCTTATCATTTATCAAAAAAGAACAGCGATTATGAATTGGGCAGGGTTGCAATGGCTCTTGGCCATGCCTACCACCAGGTTGCTGATTATGAAAAAGCCATAATTTATTTAACCGAAGCCTATAACATAGCCAGGAAACTAAAATATGAAGGAATTTATGCAGTTTTGTTAAGTGATTTAGGAATGTGCTACCACTTTTTAAATGATTTTGAACAGGCAATGGGTTACTATCAGGAAGCATTAAAATTATCAACTGATTATAATGGAAGAATTGTTTCTTATATTAACATAGCGCAGGTTTATGGGGCAAAGGAGAATTATTCCGAAGCTTATAATTATTACAGAAAAGCCCTGGAGGAAACCCGGCAAGAAAAGAATTTTGCTGATGAAGCGATGGTGTACAACCGCCTTGGCGAATTATTTATGATGGAAAAGGATTACAAAAAAGCAATAGATTATTACCAACAATCCTTAGATATGGTAGATACGATAGGAGGTTATTACAAAGTAGTTAATTATCGGAGTCTTGCAGAACTAAATTTACTTACAAAAAACTATAAACAAGGGGTAAAATACGCTTTATTAACTGATTCACTTTCTGTAGATGGAGGTTTTTTGTATGAACAGCAATATGCAAAGAAAGTTTTATCGGAATTATATGATAGTCTGAAAATACCCGAACTCTCATTAAAAAATTATAAAGAATATGCTTTAATTAAAGATAGTATCTTCTCGAGCGAAAAAAATGACCGAATAAATTACCTGCATGTAGAATTTCAAACTAAGGAAAAGGAAATGCAACTGGAAATTATGCAAAAGGAAGCTGCTTTGAAAAACAAAATGCTAATTATTTATGCAATTTTAAGTATCCTGGTTGTGGTTGTTTTGCTATATTTTATAAAAAATGGAAGGTTAAAAAACAAAGTTCTGCAATATGAGAAAGAAAAGGAAATACTTAAACAGCAAAAACTTGAGCAAGAACTAAATCAAAAAAAGAGAGAATTACTAAGTCATGTAATGCAAATAAGCCAACAAAAGGATATTTTGTTGGCCATTCAAAAAAACCTTAGAAACATTGCAAAAAGTGAGAATCCCAAAACAATCAACAAAGAACTTCAATCAATAAACACTGATATAAAAGCCAGACTTAACCAAACCGATGGTTGGCAACATATAAAGATGCATTTCGAAAACGTACACCCCAATTTTTTCAAACAAATAAAAGAAGATTACCCTTCCCTCTCAGCTAACGATTTAAAGTTGTGTGCGTATACTAAATTGAACCTCAGTGGAAAAGAAACCAGCCAGCTTTTAAATATAAACCTCGCCAGTGTTCAAATGGCACGATACCGATTGAAAAAGAAAATGAATATTGATGAGGAGTTAAGCCTGGATGATTTTATATTGTCTAACTACTAAGCCTACCCTTTCATTTTTTTGGAATAAGGTTTGGTTAAAAATTAAGCACTCAACTTATTTTTTGACGGAATCAAGATCAACATACTTATTATCAACACATTAATACACAAAGCAAAATTAAAAAAATGGTTGTAGAGCATTTGTATAGCTATATTTTTTGCGCATTTTCCAAGTAAAAATAATATTGTGATAGATTCGAAAAAATCAATCAATCATGCAAATTTCTACGATTAAATCAAAACTTCTGGCTAATGGATGGGAGAAGGAAAATATTGATAATCTTCCAAATTATTCACTTTATACTGATGTTGAGTGCATTTTTAGTTTTCAGAACAGGGTAACTTTACAATATCACCCAAATCAAAATTTTTTAAGATTAATCATTAGTGGTGTTCGTGAAACAGTAACTGCTAATAACAAAGGCTATACAAAAAGGGCTGCCATGCATGATTCTGTGGGCTTACAACTCTCTTCTGGCAATAATCCCGAAAAAATAATTGATTCTATAATTGAAAAACAAGAAGAATTAAAAATTAAAAACTACATTTTTTTGTCAAGTCATTTTAATGAAATTTGCGATTGTTCAATTTTAGCCCTGGAACAATTTCTTGATAAAGAAGACTACCTTCTTTCGCTTGAACAACAAGATCCGGAAAATATTGCTGCTGCAACAATACTAGAGCAAACCACCCTGATGTGTAAAAAAGGACAGTTTAAAAAAGCTCAATCAAAACTGGTTGCTTACTTGAAAAATGGTGGCAAAATGAATGTACAACTTTATTACAACTTATTTCATACAAGCACATCGCCAGGTATGGAAAGGCTTTCAAAAGAAAATTCGGAGGATGTAATTAAAAGTGCAAAAGCGTTTTTAGATTCATTAGAGGAAATTTCGGATGAGTACGACATGTATTTGTTTTTTATTATTCAGGCAACGATTCTAATGATTAAAGCGGAGCAATATTTAGAATGTGTAACATCCATACAAAAATACCTTGATTTGGGCGGCTATATTCACAGCGATTTGTTATTGAATTATTCTCATTCTGCCGGATTAATTAATGATATTGATTTACAAAAAAAAGTGCTTGATGAAATGATTTTCTCCTTCAACAATCAACCTGAATTGTTCAGCAAAGAAGATACAAATTACTGGTACACAGCAGATAACATCGCATGCCTTGCTGCAGCAGTTAAGGATAAGGACAACATGCTAAAACACTTAGAAATTGCTAAAAAACTTGATCCTAATTTCAAGGATAATAAAATGTATAAGGCATTTAAGTATTATTGGGAGGATCCTGACTTTTTAGCATTATTTAATTAATATTCAATGTTAAACCAATCTGTTTTTTTAATGACGGTGCCAGGCAAAAAACCTGCTATTCAATCAAGCAAATAGCTTAATAAGAGCAATATTTAACCCAACCTGCTCAATTGTTTCTTGTTAAGGCACCAAATCTTCCACTTACAAAATTTCCATTAATTAGTAAAAAAAGACAGGGTAAAACCGAACCTGACAGTCAATAAATATGATGCCGATGAATTTAAGGCTACAATTAAGTACTAATTAAACTCAGTTAAAATGAAACAATTTATTACATTACTAATTTTAGTCCATCTAATAATTATTGCAGCATGCAATACAACCAGCAATAACGATAACAACATAGTTGAGGTTCCAGCACTACAAGGAGAATGGGAAATGCTTGAAGTCCACTGGAAATCAGATACAGTTACCTATTCCATTGAAGAGGCACAACCTGGTTTGCTGATCATTTCACCTAACAGGTATGCCATCATGTGGACTCCGACCCAAGCCCCACGCATTCCTTTTAAGGAACTGGCAAAACCAACAGATGAAGAACTAATGGCAGGTTTTAGGTCAATAGTTTTTAATGCCGGCACCTATCAATTAACTGACTCAACACTTTTTACAACTGCTCAAATTGCAAAAGTACCAGGTTTTGAGGGAGGGCAACAGTTCTATAATTATAAAATTAAAAACGATACCTTAAACCTGGTTATGTACGATGAAACATAGCCTGATGGTAAAAAGCCCGAATGGCATTCGCGTCAATTTTAGTCTAAAATCAAGACACCCATACTTATTGAAGGGTATGTAATCAAAAGAAGGCCTGGCCTCCTTGTATTATATAGCAGTCCTCATACCTATTTATTTTTGGCCATCTAAAGTTTGCTTTTTT